>JAMLIA010000045.1 GCA_023954495.1 Thermomicrobiales bacterium
ACATCAATCTATGACGCTGACCAGCTACCGAGCTTGTACCGCACCTGGGATATCCGAACGACGTGGATGAACCACCTGCCCGGCGTTGGTGCGTCCCATCAACGTTACCTGCCTGTCTACCCGTTGGCGTTCGAGCGGCTCACACTGCCGGATTGCGACGTTGTGCTGTCGTCGTCGAGCGCCTTCGCCAAGGCGGTGCGGCCGCCGGACGGCGCGGTCCACGTTGCCTACATCCACTCTCCGATGCGCTTCGCCTGGAATCTGGACGCCTATGTGGAGCGCGAGCAGATGTCGCCGGTTGTGCGGCAGGGACTGCGCCCGGTGATGACGGCGATGCGCGCCTGGGATCGACGGACGAGCGGACGCGTCGATCGGTTTATTGCCAACTCTTCCGCCGTCCGGGATCGTATTCGCCGGTTCTGGGAATGCGACGCCGACGTCGTCTATCCGCCGGTCGATACCCAGCGGTTTGCTCCGGTGCGCGACGATCAGGTTGGCGAGTACTTCCTGATGGTGTCGCGGCTGGTGCCGTACAAGCGGTTCGATCTGGCGATTGATGCATTTAACGCGCTCGGATTGCCGCTCAGGATCGCCGGTAGCGGACGGGATCGGGAAGCGCTAGAGCGGCGTGCCGGACCCGAAGTTCAATTCCTCGGGCACGTCAGCGACGACGAGCTCGCTCAACTGTATGCTCGGGCCCGCGCAGTCGTGTTCATGTCTGAAGACGACTTCGGGATCGCCCAGGTTGAGGCGCAGGCAGCCGGTCGGCCAGTCATAGCGCTTGGCGCGGGTGGCGCGCTGGATACGGTTGTTGACGGCGTGACCGGTGTCCATGTTGCCGAGCAGACGGTCGAAAGCCTGATCGAGGCAGTCCGTCGATTCGACGGCATGAGCTTCGCAACTCAGCGAATTGTCGAGCATGCTCAGCAGTTTTCAGCACAGCGGTTTGCGAACGAATTGATACGGATCGTCGAGGAGACACGGGAGGCGAAAACGTGGAGCTGAGTGTCTACTTGCGGGCGCTGCGCAGACGTTGGCCGTTTGTGCTTGGCGTCCCGCTGATCGCGATCCTGATTGCGCTTGTGCAGGTGGCGCTCTGGACACCGACGTACTCGACGGTCGTTCGCGCGCGTGTCATCTATCAGAATAATCAGCCGCCGACGACGGACTTCGAGTACGGTGGCTTCTACACGTTCGGCGCGAGTGAGTACAACATCGACGATCTGGTGGAGGTCGTGCGCGGCAATGTCTTTGCCGGTGCCGTTGCCCAGCGGTTGGCGTCGGCCGGTGTCGATGTGACGGCCGGTGACATCGGACAGTCGCTCAGCAGCGACCGCACGCATCGGATTCTGTCGGTTCACGTCGCATCGAAAGATCAGGGGCGTGCCGTCGAGGTCGCCAGAGCAGTGGCTGATGAGCTTGAGCTGGACGCGACGGCCTATCTTGGGCTCGACAAGCTCGATTCGACAGCGTTGATCGACATCATTGACCGCCCGACTGATGCAGCACCAGATACGAACCGGATGATCCTGCTGCTGGCTATGCAGGTGCTTGCTGGGATCGGTGCCGGGATGCTGATCGCGTTCCTTGTCGACTATCTTGATGAGACGCTTCGCGATGCGGAAACGACCGAAGCGGTGCTGGGCGTGCCGCACCTGGCGACGATCCCGAGCGGGTCGCGCCGATGATGCGACCGGAAGAGATCGTCGTCGCCATCCTGCGGCGCTCATGGATCATTGTGCTGGCGGCAGCCGTAGCGGCGCTGGTTGTGTTTGCCGGGACGAGCGATCAGACGAAGACCTACACGGTCAACGCGCGTCTGATGGCGATTGCCGACCCGCCTGACTATTGGGTGGATCTGTATGCGAAGAACCGGCTGGCGTCCTACCGGGACATCATCAGCAGCTGGGCGTTCGTCAGCGAAGCAATGGCCAACGCCAGCAACGGTATCTCGCCGGATGTCGCGGCGTCCGGACTGTCGGTCAGCCACCAGCCAGATGCAAACATCGTCCAGATAACGGTGAACGACACCGACCCGCAGCGAGCCGCCGACATCGCGAATGCGTTAGCGGACGAGTTCGTCCGACAAAGCGTCGATTTGAATGATGAGCTACTGGCACGACCGCGGGTGGAGAATCAGACGCGTCCCGAGACCGTCACGATCGTCAAGCTCGACACGCCAACGCCGCCATCGACGCCGAATAGCTCGCGGGCGGGTGTGTCGACAATCGCAGGTGGGCTCGCCGGGGCGCTGGCGGGTGCCTGCATCGTCTTCCTGCTGATCTATCGCGATGACACCTTAAAGAATCGCACCGACCTCGAACGTTACCTTGGGCTACCGGTGCTGGCGACAGTACGAGAGAATCGGCAGCAGTGATGAAGGAGAAGTCGTTGGCGACAGGTTCGGCGTCTGAGACCACGCGGTACAACATCGAAGAGGCGTTTCGGACGTTGCGCTCGACCGTAAAGTTCGCTTCGGGCGAGCGCCGGATACAGTCGGTGCTGGTCGTCGATGTCGATACGACCAAGACCAGCGACGTCGCGCGTCATCTGGCGGAGTCGTTCGTGCAGGCCGGAGATCGCTGCGCCTACGTTGAAACGGACGGTCGCAGCGGCGCAAGCGCTGCAGGCTTCGCCGACCTAATTGCCGGGAAGCCGTTGCCCGAGAAGCTGCTGCAGGCAGGCAGTGCCGGTCTCGTCATCGTACCCGCCGGACAGGCGGCAGGTGGCGACCATCTGGCGAGCGCCGGTACGGATAGCGCTCTTAGCGCATTGTCGGATCAGTTTGATCTGATCGTGTTGTCGTGTGCGCCGCTACCGCGCTTCGCTGATGCGCTGGCGCTGGCCTCGCGCGTCGACGGCGTGATCATGGTCGTGGCTTCCGGGACAACGCGGCGACCGAAGGCGATCGATGCCCGCGACGCACTGCAACGCGTCGGTGCAAACATCCTCGGCGTCGTGCTGGTCGAGGGCAAGCGCGGGCTATTCAGCCGCTAAACATTCTGGCTCAATTCACCGCATCACATCCCGGCAGCCGTGCTAGACTGCCGCAACAGTTTCATTGTGTTCCGAGCCAGAAGTGTCTCCGTAGCGGGAGGATTGAGCGTGCTTGCAACCGTGCTCAGTTGTGCCACGATCGGCCTCGAAGGCGTGCTCGTCCAGGTTGAGGTCGCGGCGGCGTCCCCGCACGGCAATCCGGGCATCGTAGTTGTCGGCCTGCCGGACGCAGCCGTTCAGGAATCGCGCGAGCGTGTTCGCACTGCGATCAGAAGCAGCGGTGGTCGAATTCCAAGTGGGAGAATCATCGTCAACCTGGCACCAGCCGACATACGTAAGGAGGGCCCGGCTTACGATCTGCCGATCGCGGTCGGCTTGCTGATGTCCAGCCGTGCTGTCGTGGCCGATCTTCGCGACGCGATGGTCGTCGGCGAACTGTCGCTCGACGGCGCAGTCAGGCACACAACCGGCATCCTGCCGATGGTCGCGCTGGCGGCACGCGAGGGTGTCCGCCGCGCGTTCGTACCGGCCGACGATGCTGATGAGGCCGCGTTGGTCGAGGGCATCGACGTGTACCCGGTTGATTCGCTCATCGGTCTGGTGAAGCATCTGGATGGCAGCGCGCCGATTCCTCCGTATCGCGGTGTGCCGATCGACCTTGAATCGTTTGAGATCACTGCGCCGGATTTCTCCGTCGTTCGCGGGCAGGAGCACGTCAAACGCGGACTGGAAGTCGCCGCAGCGGGCGGGCACAACGTGCTGCTTTCTGGACCTCCGGGCACCGGGAAGACGTTGCTCGCGCGGTCGATGCCGTCGATCCTGCCGCGCCTGGAGCGCGATGAAGCGATTGAGGTCACGAAGCTCTTCTCAGTCGCGGGGATGCTTCCCAGCGGACAGCCAATGGTGCGGGAACGCCCATTCCGCTCGCCGCACCACACGGTGTCGTACGCCGGTCTGGTCGGTGGCGGGCGGTTCCCGCGACCTGGGGAAATCAGCCTTGCGCATCGCGGCGTGCTGTTCCTCGATGAGTTGCCCGAGTTCGGGCAGAACGTCCTGGAGGTTCTGCGCCAGCCGCTGGAAGATCGCGTCGTGACGATCTCGCGAGCGAGTGGTGCGATCACCTACCCGGCGTCGTTCATGCTGGTGGCTGCGATGAATCCGTGCCCGTGCGGCTACAACGGAGACCCTGAGCGCGAATGCACCTGCTCGGCCGGAGCCATTGCGCGGTACCAGAAACGCATTTCCGGACCGCTGCTGGATCGCATCGACATTCATCTGGATGTGCCACGCGTCGAGTACGAAAAGCTCTCCGATCAGCGAGCCGGTGAATCGTCATTGGCGATCCGTGGACGCGTTGAGGAGGCTCGCGAGCGGCAGCGTACGAGGTTTAGCGATGTTGGCATCCGCACGAACTCCGACATGGGCGCACGAGATGTCCAGCGGCATTGTGTCCTCGACGACGCCAGCGGTACATTGATGCGGACAGCAATGCGCCAATTGCAGCTGTCGGCGCGCTCGTACCACCGCATCCTCAAGCTCTCGCGTACGATCGCCGATCTGGCCGGGGACGATGCCATTCGCTCGCATCATCTTGCCGAGGCGTTGCAGTATCGACCGAAGATCATGACGCCGTAGAAGAGTGCGCCGCCCGTGATCGGCATGGGCGAACAGGCGCAATGATGCCCCTGGCAGGAGGCCGTTGTGGGCCGGACCAGGGGCGCGTGCTATCAGGCGTGCTCGGTTGCGTCGATGTCTTCGCTCGGCATTGGGCCGGCGTCGGAGAGGCCGGACTCACTGAATCGGCGTAGTACACGGACGCTGAGATCGCTGGTGCACAGAATCTGGCACGAGAGGCGCGTGTTCTCGCCCAGCTCCTTCTCGCGTGCCAGACGAACCCGCTCGCGCTCGGTCATCTCGCCAGCATCGCCTTCGAGCACTTCGACGCGGCAGGTGGTGCACTTCGCCAGACCGCCGCACCGATGGAGAATATCAACGTCGTTGTCCATGAGTTCCAGGACCAGTCGCCGACCCGACGTGGCCTCGAACGCCTTGATCCCCTCCGCCTCAATCCGTGGCATCGTTATCCCTTTCCTACCACCAACATCGTGTGACTTGGTGCGTTTACCCATCCACAGCACCGCGTTCATTATCCACAGTTTTGCTTTAGCGGTTGGTGAGGATGTTGGCAGCGATGCCGAAATGGTCTGAAGCCGTCAGGCGTTCGTCGTCGTCAGCAATGCGATCGAACGTGATCCAGGCGTCGAGAACGGTAATGTCGGCACTCACGAAGATGTAGTCGATCACCTTGGCGTCTTCGAGTCCCCAGGTTCGGCTCAGTGGGGAGGGGACGGTGACTTCAGGCTCATGACCGTGGACGAGCGCGTAGGCGGACTGCATCTCCGTTGCGAGCAACCGGATCGCTGGCTCATCGGGGACAGCGTTGAGGTCGCCGACGAGGATGTGCGGATGCGGTGGACGCGCGCGTATGTTGCGGAGAATGATCTCGACCTGCCGCAAGCGTTCGTCGGTGGCATCGGCGGCGTGGCTGAGATGGGTGTTGTAGAAGTCCAGCAGTGTGCCGTCGTCGAGTGCGACCGTCACGCGCTGCGCGACGCGCTCGCCACTACGCAGATCTATCTGCTCCGTCTCGATGACAGGCATCTCCGTGAGGACACCAATGCCTTCCCAGAAGCGCCGCAGGCCGGTTTTCCAGGCCGAATACAGGTGATGTGGCGGGCTATCGGATTCCGCATTAGCCGCCTGCACGATCATGCGGGATTGCAGAGACGGCCGTCGGAGTTCCTGCAGGCCGAGGATATCGGGGCCAAGCTCCGAGAGCTGTTCAAAGAGCAACCGTCGCCGCGCCGACCAGCGGTCTGACGTGTTGCGCAGGTTCAGGGTGCCGACACGGATGGGTTCTTGCTCGGACATCCCGACCTTCCTGCTCGCGCTGTTCTCCAGTTATCACGCAACCCACTCATGATACAGGCGGACGAGTAAGGCGACCGCCGAGGCTTTCGATTACACACCTATCATTTGACATCGATCAATGCCGGGGTTAATATCGCGGCACGATAGAAGTCTTGGCAGACCCTTTCGTTCCTTCCGCAACTTCCCGGATCTGCCACACATCACGTATCCGAGACGCTTCCGTGCACATGCGCGGAATGATGGTTCTGTGTGCCGCAGAAATCGAAGGTAAGGGTGCGATATGGATGTGCGCCGATTTGACGAGCTTACTCGTACGCTCGGCCAGACGACATCGCGGCGGCAGGTTCTCAAGGGTGTAGCAGCCGCGGTTGTGGGTGGCGCGCTCGCCAGCCTCGGCATTGGCGGCTCGCAGAAGGCGGATGCGTATGGCGAGTACACCTGCGACGGCGTTCCATATGACCCGTCCCATCAATGCTGCGAGCCGTCAGGTATCCAGCAGAGGTATCCCATTCGCGACATTGATGCCTGCCCGGATCGAGTGCCCCATCCTGGCTATACCGCCACTTCCAATGGCTGTGGTCCGGAGAACGGCTTCTTCAAGTACATCGTTCCCAATCGTCTTGGCCCGCTCCGCAATATCGATTTCACACCGGCCTGCAACGGTCACGACATTTGCTACGGAACCTGCAATACCGACAAGCATTCGTGCGACCAGCACTTCTTTCTCGATATGTCGACAACCTGCGCCGAAGCGTATCCGCACGACACCTGGTACGACCGCTACATGGTCTACAGCTGCGTGGCGCTCGCGCGCCTGTATTACACGGCGGTGTCCAGCACCCGAACCGGTACTTCGGCATATGAATCTGCCCAGCGCGAGGCTTGCGACTGCTGTCCGGTATGCGAAGACTGTGACGGACCGAACGACAAGTGCTGCGACGCGCGCTGCGTTGACGTCTCGACCAACGCCGAGAACTGCGGCGATTGCGGCCATGCGTGCCGCAGCGATCAGATCTGTGCCGATTCCGAATGTCAGTGCCCTGATGGGCAGACGGAATGCAACGGCGTCTGCGTCGATCTCAATTCTGATACCGCCAACTGCGGGGCATGTGGTAACGCATGCGAACCGGGATCGACATGCGTCGACGGGACGTGCTCGTGTCCACCGTCGAAGACGCTCTGCGATGGCGAGTGCGTCGATCTTTCCAGCAATCACGATCATTGCGGAGGTTGCGACATAGCGTGCTCCGACTGCGAAGAGTGCGTCAACGGCACTTGCCAGCCAATGGATTGCGGGAGTGCATGCCTGACCTGTCAGGACGGGCAGTGTGTTTCCACCTGCGGTGACGGCCTGCAATGCTGCGATGATGGCACCTGCAAGGAGCAGTGCATCGATTGTCCACCGGAGCGCATCTGCGGCGACGTGTGTTGCGACGAGGGCGACATCTGTTCAGAAGGCACGGACTGCATCCCGAGTCCATGCGCTGCCTGCGCAGAGGATGAGATCTGCTGTAACGAAGTCGGTCTGGATGCCAGCGGCGGCGGCGACGGGATGACCTGGCAGTGCCGCAAGACTAGTGAATTCAAGATCTGCCCGGTGACACCGAGCGCAGGGACGAAGGGCTTCTATCGCGATGCCTGGATCTGCTGCCCGGTTGAGTCGGAGTGCTGCGGTGGAAATGGCTACCTGTACTCCGTCTGCGGCGGCGCGAATGGCATGTGCTGCCCGAGCGGGACGTCCCAGTGCGACTCAGTCTGCTGCGATTTCGAATGGGATGATCCCAATCATCGCTGCGGCCTCGATGAAGACTTCAACTACGTCTGCATGTAGTGCCGAGCATGCAACATCCTGACGATGGGAGGGATAGCTGAGATGCCAACAATCCTGCTACTAGCGCGGTTGGTGTTGGCCGGTGTGTTTCTCATCGCCGGTCTGGCGAAGCTTGCCGATCGGGACGGAAGCCGTCGTGCGCTCGTCGAATTCGGCGTTCCGCCACTGCTGGCCATTCCCTTTGGTGTGCTGCTTCCAGTTGTCGAGATCATCGTCGGGATCGGGCTTATTCCGCGCGCGACTGCGGACTGGAGCGCAGTCGGTGCGCTGATGTTGCTGACGCTCTTCTGTATCGGCATTGCAGTCAATCTCATGCAGGGCCGAGAGCCGGATTGCCATTGCTTCGGACAGTTGCACTCAGCACCGGCTGGCTGGCAGACACTCGTGCGAAACGCGTTGCTGGCTGGCGTTTCCGGGTTTGTCGTCTGGCAGGGTTGGGGCGACCCGGGCCGAAGCATTGTTGGCGTCGCGGATTCGCTGTCGACCGGTCAGGTAGTCGTCGCGGCGGCTGCCGTTGCAATGCTCGCTGCCATCGCAATCGAAGGTTCGTTGATCCTGAATCTGCTCCAGCAGCAGGGTCGGCTGTTGGCACGTGTCGAAGCATTGGAGAGTGGGAGCGTCTCGGCGAACGCTGTGCCGAAGACTGAACATATCGGCCTGTCACTTGGCAGCGTTGCGCCCGACTTTCAGCTTCGTGGCTTGCACGGCGAGACGATGACGTTGGCGGCACTGCGGGCCGCTTCGAAGCCGGTGATGCTCGTGTTTTCCGATCCCGGGTGTGGACCGTGCAACGCGCTGATGCCGGATATCGGTCGCTGGCAGCGGGACGAGAATCTGGGGTTGACAGTTGCGTTGGTCAGCCGGGGCGCTGCCGAAGCGAACCGCAGCAAGAGCGCCGAGCATGGATTGACGAATGTGCTGTTGCAGGAGGATCGCGAGGTAGCCGAGGCGTACAGGTCGCGCGGGACGCCAGCAGCGGTCCTGATTCGATCCGACGGTACAATCGGCAGTGGTCTGGCTCAGGGGGCCGGGAATATCCGCGACCTGGTCGCTACGGTGAGCGGACAGCAGATTGCCAACGTCGTCGTTCCCACGAACGGCCATAAGCCGCAAACAGCGATCCAGAGTGGCGTTGGAGTTGTTGCGCCAGACATCAAATTGCCGGACATCAACGGCACAACAGTCGACCTGGCTGACCTCCGCGGGCATGAAACACTGGTTGTGTTCTGGAATCCACGCTGCGGCTATTGCCAGCGGATGCTCAATGACTTGCGCGAGTGGGAGGCAACGGCGCCAACGAGTGCGCCACATCTCCTTGTCGTCTCGACAGGAACAGCGCAGCAGAACCGAGCGCAGGGTCTAACGTCAACGATCGTCCTCGACGAGGGATTCCAGACCGGCAGACGGTTCGGAGCAGGAGGCACACCATCGGCTGTGCTCATCGATGCCGAGGGGCGGATCGCTTCTGACGTTGCAGTTGGTGCGCCGTCGGTTATGGCTCTGGCGAACCGCGAGGCGGTTGAGTCTGCGAGTTAGCATAGGCATCAGCAGCGTCTATACAACACCGCATTGACTGCCACCGGAAATGGGCCGTGCGATTCCTTCGCACGCCTGTTTTAGCCATCGCCGTTACGTCATGGCAAACCACTTGCACATCGTCATCTGACTGCGCGCCGAGCCGCCTGTGCTCGACGCTGGATGGAATGCGCATACGAATCGCCAGCGAAGTTGACGCGGGCAATTTCGGCGTCTAGCCTAGGGGGCGTCGCGGGTCCAGGTTCGGGAAGACGGAATCGTGCCAGGACGTGTCTCCCCTTGCCACCGGAACATCTCACGCCGACCGGCTTAATCCGAGGAGGACAGGGTGGCGAAAGTCGTCTTCGATCATGTAACCAAGATGTTTGATGCGTTTACAGCGGTGAACGACCTCAATCTCGAAATTGAGGACGGAGAGTTTCTCGTCCTCGTCGGTCCGTCTGGCTGTGGGAAGTCGACCGCACTCCGCTGCCTTGCCGGACTCGAGGAAATCACCGACGGTCGGATCTTCATCGGCGACCGCGACGTCACCTATCTGGACCCCAAGGATCGCGACATCGCGATGGTGTTTCAGAATTACGCGCTGTACCCGCATATGTCTGTGCGCGACAACATGGCGTTTGGCCTGAAGCTCAGGAGCACGCCGAAAGATGTCGTCACGGCGCGAGTGAACGAGGCAGCCCAGATTCTCGGCATTGATCAACTGCTGGATCGCAAGCCACGCGCGCTGTCTGGTGGCCAACGACAACGTGTCGCGCTGGGTCGGGCGATCGTCCGGGAGCCGCAGTGCTTCCTGATGGACGAGCCGCTCTCGAACCTCGATGCCAAGCTGAGAGTTCAAACGCGCGCCGAGATCATCAAGCTGCAGAAGCGGCTCGAAACAACGACCATCTATGTCACGCACGATCAGACTGAAGCGATGACGATGGGCGACCGCATCGCCGTGATGAACGAAGGCAAGCTACAGCAGCTCGACACGCCCCAACGTCTATACGACAACCCGGCCAACCGGTTCGTGGCGACGTTCATTGGCAGCCCGTCGATGAATGTATTCCCGGCCGAGGTCGTGGCAGCGGATGGCGAGGTTTCAGTCGTAGCCGACGGTTTCCGGGTGAGCCTGCCGCCGGATCGCGCGGAGGGATTGCGGCCGTATGTCGGCCGCGAGGTGCTGTTCGGCGTCCGGCCGGAGCATATGCAGGTGCGTGAATTCGCAGAGACGGTCCATGACGGCAACACCGTGAACATGCAGGTTGAGCTCGTTGAGCCGCTGGGTTCAGAGACGCTCGTGCATCTGGCTGGCCCGGGCGGTGAAACAATCGTCGCTCGCGCCGATCCTCGCACCAAAGCCCGACGTGGCGAAGAGATCGAGATCGCGGTCGACACATCGCAGATTCATGCCTTCGACCCAGAAACGGAAGCATCGCTGACGTCGCTTGAGATGGCTGCTACCGCTTAGGAACGCATCAGCCGTTCGACTGCCTGGCGAATTGGCAAGCCCGGTTCAGCGCCGCGAACTGTTGCTGCCGCTGCCCCGGCTGCACTCGCGAACCGCACCGCATCGGCGGGGATCTGCCCCTCGATGAGCGCGACGGCCAGCGCCGCGCAGAAGGCATCTCCTGCGCCGGTTGCATCGATCGCCTGAATGACGGGAGGCTGCGTGCTGCCGGACTCTCCATTGATCGACCAGACCGAGCCTCGTGCGCCGAGTGTGATGACCGCGCCCCGTCGGCCAGAGGCGAGCGCGTTGACCATGACTGCTGGATCGTCACCCATCGGCAGAAGATCGTGTGCCTCGACTTCGTTCGGCGTGAGCAGATCGGCGCTGTCGAGGAGTTGTGGCGTTACGGCGTGCGCCGGAGCCGGGTTGAGCATCACGATCGCACCGGCGGCGCGCGCGTGCCGCGCTGCTGCGATTGAAGTCTCGACGGGTACCTCGCCCTGGAGCAACAGGACGTCGCACGGCGGGAGATCCGCGACTGCTTCGGGCCGCAGGTGGTGGTTTGCCCCCGGTGAGTGGACGAAGGCGACGTCGCCATCTGGGGTGACCATTGGTACCGCAACTGAGGTGGGCGCGTCGCTGGTGACGATCATGCGCGACGCATCGACACGTTCAGCATTGAGTGCCGCGAGAAACTGACGACCAAAATCGTCGTCGCCAACCGCACCGATGAACGTCACGTCAGCGCCGAGCCTGGCTAACGCGACGGCCTGATCGTAGCCCTTGCCGCCGCGATACTGCCCGAAGCTGGTCGCGACGACGACATCGCCCGGCTCCGGTCGCCTCGGTACTGCGAAGCTGAGGTCCATGACCAGCGAGCCAGCGACGACCGCCCGGACTGCCATTGCGCACTGCCTCAGACGTCGCGAAGTCGCTGGGCGGTCACGTGCAGCCCAGACGCGAGCTTGCCGCCGTCGTAGAGGCGATCTTCAAGGTAGGCGAGCCGCCAGGTGACGAGGAACACGCCGCGCGTTGCCAGCTTGACCAGCGGAAGCGGCAGCCTGCCAGGCCCGCCAGATGTTCGCTCGCGCTGCCAATAGTCAACGATGTCATGGACCTGGCCGACGACGTGGAAGGAGTGCTGGACGTTCGTGACGGTGAGGCCGCTTGCCCAGACGAGCTGCAGCACATCGCTCTGTTGAAAGCGCTGGATGTGCCCGACGTGGCGCTCTTTCCAGTGGTGGATCGGGATACGGCTGCCGTTGCGCAGTGCGCGATAGAGCGTACCTGGCTGGTCTTCAAGCGGCACAAAGAAATGCAGGACACCACCGTGTTCCAGCACGCGCTGGCACTCCTGAATCATCTGTGCTGGATCGGGGACGTGTTCCAGCAGATCGAAGAAGATGACGGCACTAAAGCTGGCATCGCGAAAGGGCAATTGCTGCGCATCGAAGACGAGGTAGAGGGGCGTGCCGCCGAGGTCGACAGCCTCTGTAATCGCGACATGGCTCAGGTCACCGGCGATGACGTCGAGGTCTGGGCGCGCTTTGGCGAGTGCGCGCGCGTAACGTCCCGCCCCTGCTCCGAGCAGGAGCAGTTTCCCGGTGCAATCGCCCAGTGATTCGAGCGCACGGTCGAGGCGCAGCTCAGCCAGTGAGTGATCGCCGGGACGAAGATCGTCGCGGCCCTGAATGGTGGATGGATCGTCTACATCGTAGTGAGAATCGCCCGGCTCGCTCATCGCTTCGACGCCTTCGCAGTTCGGGCTTGAAACGCGGCTGTTGCCTCCGCAAGCGTCGGCACGACGAGTGTCGGCTGGATGCCGAATGTCTCAATATCAGCCTCGGTGGATACTCCGGTCAGGACGAGCAAGGTTGGGGTTCCGGCATTGTTGCCGGCCAGGATGTCGGTATCGAGGCGGTCGCCGATCATCAATGTAGAGGCGGCAGTTGTGCCCATGATGTCCAGGCATGACTCGATCATGACGGGACTGGGTTTGCCGATGACAACCGGCTGAACGTCGGTTGCGGCAACGAGCGCGGCGACGATCGCGCCGGAACCGGGGATCAACCCGTCCTCGGTCGGGAACGTGCGATCGCCGTTTGTGGCGACGTAGTCTGCGCCCGCGCGAATCGCCAGGCAGGCGACCTTGAGCTGATCGTAGCGCAGGTCGAAATCTGCACCCGACACGACCACCTTGGCATCATGTTCGGCAGGTTGAAAGAACCCGTCCGCAAACACCGCTTGCTTCAACGCATCCATACCGACGACGTAGATGGTCGTTCCGGCAGGATACGTCTGGCGAAGGTAGGTGGCGGTTGCGATCGCCGAGGTGACGATGTGTGTCTCCGGCGCAACAATCCCCATGCGCCCGACCTTTTCGACATAATCGCGCTGGGTCTTGGTCGAGTTATTCGTCGCCATCGACCAGACGATGCCAGCGTCATCCAGCGCCTGCAGGAATGCCGGCACCTCAGGGATGAGCGTGTCGCCGCGATAGATGACACCGTCCATGTCGAAAATGCAGCCGGTGATTGCTTCGGCCCAGTCTGACGATGGCATCGACGTGGACCGAACTACCTGATTACTCATCAACCCAACGACCCCCAACAGAATCGGAATGCGTGTCCGTGCAATGTTCCGCCGAGGCAACGATAGCCGCGTCTGCGCAGCACGACAACTGTGTAGGCCGTTCGCTGTCTCGCATGTATTATGCGCGTCAGAGACTCTCGCTTGAATCACAAGCAACTCACAGATATGGGAGGGGACGATGGACGACGAACAGGTCCAGCGCGTTCTGGATCAGATTCAGGAATCTGAAGCGATTGCGTTTCTCCAGTCTCTTGTGCGTGACGAAGCATCGGTGAATCCGCCCGGCGATGTTCGCGAGTCGATTCGCATCTGCACGGAGAAGCTGGCAGCCGAAGGCTTCGAGACCGAGATCATCGGTGACCTGGATCACATGCCCAACTTGCTCGCCACGCTTCGCCGTGGCGACGGACCGACCTTGTTGTTCAACGCGCACGTCGATGTTGTGCCGACCGGTGATGAGAGTGCCTGGTCGCATCCGCCATTTGCTGCGGAGGTGGTCGATGGTCGCGTCTATGGTCGTGGTGCCGGCGACGACAAGGCCAGTGTGACAGCGCAGGTTATGGGTGCCATTGCGCTGGCTCGGTCGGGTGTCGAGTTCAGCGGAACGCTGATCGTCAACGTCGTCGCCGACGAAGAGACGGGCGGCCTGCACGGTGCGCACTATGTCGCCCACAACATGGGGACGCGTCCCGACTTTGTGATTGTCGGTGAGCAGACGCAGAGCATGGTAGCTATCGGTGAGCGCGGCTTCGCGAGTACCCAGGTGACAACGCGCGGACGCGCGGCGCACGGTGCGCTGCCGTGGGAGGGCGTCAACGCGATCGAGGGTATGGCGGAAGTCATTGTCGCGCTTCGCCGCGAGATGTGGCCGGCGCTCGAAGAGCGGGTGAGCCCGTATTTCCACCACTCATCTGCGTCGATCAACATGATCTCTGGCGGTATCAAGCAGAACGTTGTGCCGGACGAATGCTCGATCTATATCGACCGACGCATTCTGCCGGGCGAAGTGCCCGAGGAGATGGTGCAGGAGATTCGCGAAGTCGCAGAGCGTGCGGTTGCGAATGTCGAAGGGGCAACAGTCGAGGTCGTCGGACTGGGTCTGGGCGCTGCATCGATGAGCGATCCCGACTCGCCGGCGGTTCGGGCGATGCTCGCTGCCAACGAGCGGCTGGGACTTCCAACGGAGCTGACCGGCTTCTCGATGGGCACCGATGGGCGGCATTTCGCCGCCATCGGCATCCCGACGATCATCTATGGCCCTGGCGATCCCAAGCTCGCACACATCCCCGATGAATGGGTCGGGGTGGACGAGGTCATGCAGGCTGCGCGCGCATATGCGCTCACGGCACTGGGCATTCTCTCCGGCAGCTAGCCGATAACCGTGCCGGACGCAGGTCAGACAACCTGCGTCTGGCGCGATCGATTGCGATAGCGGCGGATGACCAGGAGTGCGACCGCTGCGAACGGAGCGACGAATGCGGCGACGATCAGCGTTGTCGTGGCGGCGACAACGATCGCCTCGACAGCACCGCGGGCGTGGTTCCAGGCGCGTTCGAGTAAATTCACAACGCTGAAATTGCTTTTGCCAGTCGACGCGACTGCGGTGGCAGGGCGCAGCGAGACGCTGATCGTCGACAGTGACGTGGCGTTGTCGAGGTAGTTCTGGCGTCCCTGAATGCGTTCAACTTGTCCGCGAATATCTTGAAGTTCCAGTTCTAAACGAAGGATGTCGTCGATCGATTCAGCTCGGCCCAGCAATTCGAGCATGCGCGCCTGAGTCTCACGCAGCGTCCGGAGCTGGCTTTCGTTGTCGATGTATTCGCCGCTGACATCCTGGGACGAGGACTGCTCCCGATCAACGCGGGTCACCCACGATGCGCTACGGAGCTGATTCAGTACCTCATCGAAACGGTCTGACGGCACGCGGATTGTCATATCTGCCTGCAGGTTGGAGCCATCATTGTAGCTGCTGGATGAGAACACGAATCCGCCGGCCGACATTGCGATCCCGCGAACGGTAACGATCGACGCCCCGACATCTTCAACGCTGAGGTAAATGTCGGCGGTGCGAATGACCTGTTGTTCAGACGGTGCGACAAGCGGTTGGCTCACCTCCTCGCGCTCGGCATCGGCTGCTGGCGCTTCCGCTGCGCCAGACATTGCCGCGCTTTCAGTGCTGGCAAACGACGACTGATTCGTCTGGACTGCGTCATCATCGGCGCTGCCACCACATGCAAAGATCGTGATCGAGCACAGTACGGTTATCAGCGTGAGCCCCAGCAAACGTGTACGTCGAGTCAGGACCGTAGCCATGATCGCCTCCATCTGTCACATGCAAGTGATTCAAGGTGCTTATGGATGAAGACGTTCGTCAGACGGGAAAGGTTCCCGGATAGAACCGCCGTTTGATTGGCCGACCCGCAGCGGAGAGCAACGGGGCCTTTGCTCTGGTTGCTTACTGGACTACGTGCGTTGCCAATGTCAAGTCGGCCGGTCGGCGGCCCACCCCTTGTCCTGTCATCTGCCGCCCAGGGGGCACCTGGAAGTGAGAGATCTCCCATCCGTTCGACAAAGTCCAACGCTGGAGATGACAGGCTCGGGTGATGGCTTTCGGATCGGACGCCCCGGCATGCTGAAACTGACAATCGGCCGAGCGTAGGCAGGTGAAGCAGGGTTCCAATGTAGTGGAAAGGAATGTGATTGATGGAGGAGGGTACAAGAGGGGTTGCCGACGGGTGCGTTCTGATCGGCGCGGGCGTGGCGCTCATCATGCTTGTATTGGGGGTCGCCGTTCCTCTGGCTGGCGGAACGGACTTCAATGGCCTGCCACGGACATTAGGGCTCTCTGCGATCACTACCGTTTGGGTTATTGTTGTGGTGGCCGCTCTGCGTCGGCGTCAGTGGCTGTGGCTTGGCGTCGTCGTGGCGTTGGGGCCACTGCCGGTGGTCGCATACAGCGCGTTTGTGGCGGATAGCCTTAGCAATCCTGAAGCATGGGATGCATTTAGCAGCGCACCGTGGGAACTATTGGTGTTGCTACTGACGCCCATGCCATTGTTTCTGTACGGGTTGCTGAGACAACGGTGATCGCAGAGCGGAGCTACTCGTCGCCGCGTTCGAGTGAGCGATCGATGCTGGTGGCGAAGCCGAAGACGATGATGAAGAAGATCGGGATGAGGAGCAGCAACACTACCAGCCCGCCGACTGTCACGGCTGCCTTGATGAGCTCCAGGATCGTATCCATTAGTGATCCACACTCCTGATCTTGGTCGGTGATGCGGCGGCCGACTCATTGGCCGACCGCCGCAAGTATACCGATTTCTGCGCCAGATCAGGCGACGATGGCCGCGTTGCCCAGCGCGCTGTTGATTTCCAGTCCGTTGCTGCCGCGCGTGACAGTCACCGTTTCGCCATCGTGGATCTCACCGGCCAACAGCTTCATCGCTAGCGGGTCCAGAATCTCCTTCTGGATGACGCGCTTCAGCGGCCGCGCGCCGAAGGTCGGGTCGTAGCCGCGGTTGGCGATCAGCTCGCGCGCTTCCGGTGTCATCTGCAGGTCGATGCCGCGGTCCTTCAGGCGCTGGCGCACCTGCTGCAACTGGATGTCGACGATCTGCTGGATCTGATCGCGCGATAGCGGCGTGAAGATCACGATCTCGTCGATCCGGTTCAGGAACTCCGGCCTGAAGTTCGCGTGCAGCGCCTCCATGACGCGCTCGCGCGCCTCGTCCTCGCTGGACGACAGGATGTAGGTCGATCCGAGGTTGCTCGTCATGATGATGACGGTGTTGCGGAAGTCGACCGTGCGTCCCTGTCCATCCGTCAAGCGTCCATCGTCGAGCACCTGCAGGAGGATGTTGAAGACTTCCGGGTGCGCCTTCTCGATCTCGTCGAACAGGATCACTGAGTACGGTCGCCGCCGGACAGCCTCGGAGAGCTGGCCGCCTTCTTCGTAGCCGACGTAGCCCGGAGGTGCGCCAATGAGGCGCGAGACCGCGTGGCGCTCCATGTACTCCGACATGTCGATTCGAACGATCGCCTGGTCATCATCGAACAGGAACTCGGCGAGTGAACGAGCCAGCTCGGTCTTGCCGACGCCGGTTGGGCCGAGGAAGATGAACGAGCCGAGCGGCTTGTTTGGGTCAGATAGTCCGGCGCGGGCGCGGCGGATGGCATTCGACACGACGTTGATCGCCTCATCCTGCCCAACTACTCGGTTGTGCAGGCGCTCCTCCATGTGGACGAGCTTTTCGATCTCGCCTTCGACAAGGCGGCTAACCGGGATGCCGGTCCAGCGAGCGACAACTTCGGCGATATCGTCGGCGGTCACTTCTTCTTTCACCAGCCGCTGCGCACCATCCTGCTCTGCAACCGAGCGCTCGGCGGCTGCAAGCTGCTGCTCGAGTTCGGTGAGCTGCCCGTATTGCAGCTCGGATGCACGCCCGTAGTCCGCCTGTCGCTGGGCGCGTTCAATCTCCTGCCGCGTCTGTTCGATCTCTGATTTCAGCGTGGCAAGCTGCTGGATGTCTTCACGCTCGCGATCCCACTGGGCCATCAGCGCGTCACGCTTCTCCTTGAGATTGGCCAACTCGGACTCGAGCTCGTCCAGACGCTTGCGTGAGGCGTCGTCGCGCTCCTTGCGCAGAGCCTCGCGCTCGATCTCCAACTGCATGACGCGGCGATTGATCTCGTCGATCTCGACCGGCATGCTGGTGATCTCCATGCGCAGGCGTGACGCGGCTTCATCCACCAGATCAATGGCCTTGTCTGGCATGAACCGACCGGTGATGTATCGGTCAGCCAATACTGCAGCCGAAACGAGCGCGCCATCGGTGATGCGGACGTTGTGATGCACTTCATAGCGATCACGCAGACCGCGCAGGATGCTGATGGTGTCCTCGACCGACGGTTCGCCGACATAGACTGGCTGGAATCGTCGTTCCAGCGCGGCGTCCTTTTCGATGTACTTGCGGTATTCGTCGAGTGTTGTTGCACCGATGGCGTGGAGCTCGCCACGCGCCAGCATCGGTTTGAGCATGTTGCTGGCGTCCATCGCACCTTCTGCAGCACCGGCTCCGACGACGGTGTGCAGCTCGTCGATGAAGACGATGATCTCGCCTTCGGAATCGGCGATCTCCTTCAAGACGGCCTTCAGGCGCTCCTCGAACTCACCGCGAAACTTCGCGCCGGCAATCATGCTGCCCATGTCGAGCGCGATCAGGATCTTGTCTCGCAAGCCCTCAGGCACGTCACCGCGAACGATACGCTGCGCCAGCCCCTCGACGATTGCGGTCTTGCCAACGCCCGGCTCGCCAATCAGCACCGGGTTGTTCTTGGTTCGGCGGCTGAGAACCTGAATGACGCGGCGGATCTCTTCGTCGCGGCCAATGACCGGATCGAGCTTGCCAAGCCGGGCGGCTTCGGTCAGATCGCGTCCGTACTTTTCGAGCGCTTCGTACTGGTTTTCAGGATTCTGATCGGTGACGCGCTGCGAGCCACGGATCTGGGTGAGTGCTGTCATGACGGCGTCGCGGCTGAGTCCGTTTTGCGTCAGGATCTTGACGCCCTCTGAGCGTGAGCCCGCGTCCAGCGCGGCCAGCAGAAGGTGCTCGGTGCTGACGTATTCGTCACCAAAGCCGCGGGCTTCGTCCTCGGCTTTCTGGAGGACGTTGCGAAGCGTTCCGCTGAGCGTGGGCTGGGCGGAGTACTGGAGCTTTGGTGCGCGATCGAGGGCAGCGCTCAGTTGCTCGGCGATTGCTGTGGGTGAACCGCCAGCACGCTCGATGGCTCGCGGGACAACGCCGCCTTCCTGTGTGACCAGGGCGTAGAGGAGCTGATCAACGTCGAGTGTGGCGTGCTGCCGACGCTCAGTCTCCTGCTGCGCACGAAGGATTGCCTCCTGCGCTTTTTCGGTGAGTCGTTGCGGATTCATGGAATTACCTGGGCTTCCTGTTCACTCGAACTTCGATGGCAACCCGACCTCGTTGGGCTTCATCAGAAACGGTCGACGCTCCCATCATGTCGAGGAGACCGTCGAGGACTGTAGAGATGTCATCGTAGTCTTCACGCTTGTGATTACGCAGTTGCTCCTGAAGTGCGCGAATCTGCTCAGTGAGTCCGAGCGCAAGCTGGACTCCGGCGAGATTGATGCCCTGATCTTCGACAAGGTGCTTCACCTGACGAAGTCGCTCGATATCCTCGGTGGAGTAGAGGCGGAGGTTGCCGGTCGTGCGCGATGGGGCTACGAAGCCCTCACGCTCGTACTTGCGGAGCGTCTGCGGGTGCAGGCGTAAGAGCCTTGAGGCAACGCTAATGACGTAGAGTGGCTCGCTCTCTCGCATGCAATCTCCACCAATCTAACGAGGTTCACGCGATCTTCAGTCGCAACAATGTTGATACGAACTATATCATGTTGCTGACCTGGCCGCAACTGATCGGCAGCTTTGTGGTTCCGTGAGCACGAACATGCCCGCCTGCGATCGCAGACGGGCAATTGAGCGTGCGGGTTGCGGAGTGGTATCAATCGCCGAAAGAAGGAACCGCTGATGGTTCTGGAACGCGACGTTGTTGGTGCGTCGGCGAGGGCGATGAATCGTACGTGACGAATGGCGCGGTCATGCCATGCGGTGCAAAAGCACTGGCTGGTCGGGGCCGCGGTCGGCGGTGCGTCGTCGGTTGCGCTCGGGTTCGGCGCGTTTTCATCGGGGCCGGATTGGTTGCGCGGTTGACGATGAAGCCAATGAGCAGGAGGCAGGGGATGGCGGCGAGCGCCATGGCTGCCCAGGCACCCGGCGCGCGTGACTTCTGCCGTTCGACCGCCGCTGATGTGACGACCTGCTCGGCGCCGTTGCCGATTACCGAGAGTTGGGAGTTTGCCGCAGAGCCGCTTGGGTCTGGCGCAGTGGGTTGTGCCGGTGCTGCGAGTGCAGTGAAGCCGTAATCGAGCAGGGCGGTGGCGTCCGATGCCCAGGCATCGGCAGTACTGCCAAGCAGAACAGCGATGATCGACTGCCCGTTACGCTGAGCGATCTCGACCAGGCAGTAGCCCGCGTTCTGGGTGATGCCGGTCTTGCCGCCGATCAGCCCCGGATAGGTGCCGGACAGCGGATTGGTCGTGTACAGCGTATGGCCGTCGCCCGTATAGGCTGTCTGATTGAGCGCCTGACCAAACGCCGGGAGCGACTGGAGACCGTAGCGGGCGATCGTCGCCAGATCCCGCGCCGTCGTCACATGCCCTTCAGTGTCGAGGCCGTGCGGATTCACGAGGTGGGTGCTGGTCGCGCCGAGCTCGGCAATGCGTGCATTGGTGTAGTCAACGAACGGCGTGACCGACGCGGTTTCGACCGGTGTATTCTCCGCCGCCAGGTTGCGGGCGATCGTCATTGCCGCGTCGTTGCCGCTCGATAGCAGCATGCCAGCCAGTAGTGTCTGGAACGAATCGGACTCGCCCGCGACAAGCCCCATGCTCGCTTCGCCGACGAGGTCGCCGCTTGTGGCGGTCATCTGCCGATCGAGCGGCGTGATTTCAATGGCGGCAATGGCAGTGAAGATCTTGGTAAGGCTGGCCGGTGGCACTTGCGCGTCGGCATTGTGCTGGTAGAGAACCTCGCCACTGCTCGCGTCGATGACAATGGCGTTTCGGGCGACGAGGTTCGTCGTTGCCGAGACGGGCTGCGCGACGATAGCGAGCATCAAGCTCGCGATCGCTGCTATCGCCGCCAGTGCGAGCCGGGACATCAGAAACCTCCACCAGAACCCGTTGACGACACACGATGGCCACGCCCGGCATACCGTGAAGATTTGCCGAGATCCTTGTGTTCCGCAGGTCAGTTATGGGACGTTCGTGCCAACGAGTCAGAGTCTACCAGCACCCCTGTACGTACACAAGGACAGGTTCGTCATGTCGTTGGTGGTTTGTTAGCGCGCTCTGCGGCGCGGGAGATCCATGCGAGGGCGTCGCAGATGTTCGCGGATACGCGCGTAAATCAAGTTGCGATCAACTGCGCCGACGATGTGATCGCCGGTAACAATGAGCGCGACGTTACTTGCCGACTCGTCGACAAGGTCGAGGATGTCGATCAGCGTCCACTCTCCGCCGGCACGCGGGATGTCGTCAATTGGCGACGCGATTTGACCGACAGTCACCGTATCCCACGAGATCCGCGGCACGCGACGTATGTTTTCGAGGCTGACGAGGCCGACGATCGCGCCATCCTGCTGCACGAGGAGCGGCCCGCTTTCGACCGATTGCAGGATCTCGTCGAGCGTGGCGTCGATGGTGCGGTCACCGGCGATTCTGCGACTGATGCCCAATCCGGCTTCGTCGACCGTTACTCTGCGACCACCTTCGCGGAGAAGTGTAAGTGCGAGACTTTGGCGAGCCGACTGGCTGACCGACCAGTAGGTGAAGAGCAGCCAGGCGGCGGCGACCGACCATGTGTCACCCAGTGCCAGCAAGAGCAGCCCGGACAGGACGATGCCGAAGCCGATGATCTGGCCATAGATGCTGACGATCTTCGTTGCGCTGATGAGGTCGTCGGAGAGATACCAAAGGAATGCGCGCAGGATTCGGCCGCCATCGGTCGGGTAGCCGGGCAGGATCGTCAGGCCGCCGAGGGCCAGGTTGACCACGGCGAGCGGACCAAGCACGGTCGCCGGGAGGCTATCGCGAGGCAGGAGCCACCAGACGGCACCTAGCAGCGCTCCCGCGGCGAAACTGACTGCCGGGCCGATGGCAGCGACGACCGCGTCATCGTCGGGCCGCTCGGGTGGGAACGCCTCGTCGGTCAGCGCGCCCATCGCGGACAGGTCCAGGCGGTGCAGCCGTGTACCGCGGCGGCGCGCGACGATGTCGTGGGCGATTTCGTGGCCCAGCAACGACGCGATCGAGCCGATCACGATCACTGCCGTTGCGGAATACCAGCGAATGAGTTCGGCCTGCGTGCCGTCCGGAGTGGTGAGGTTGATGGATATACCGGTCAGAACTGCAGCAATGAACAACCAGGTGCGCGGGACGCGCACGGGTACACCGCGTACCGTCAAGCGGCCCGCATGCCTGGGCTGTCGACCTTTTCGCGGGTTGGCGGTCATGTGTACTCCCCGGTGACGCCGTTATCGTACGGCGCTAAGGGGAATTGTGTACGAGTGCGACCCGGTTAGAGCCGCTGGTATTCCTCAAGATCGAGAACGAACACGGTTGCAGCCGCAGTCTGGACCTCGCCGGAATCCTGGGCCTGCGAACGGCTGCGCGCTTCCTGGCGAATCAGGTCGAGGACGTGGTCAACCTGCTCGTCCTGGACACCGATCATGATCGTGGTATTACCGCGCCGGAGAAATCCGCCAGTGGAAGCCAGGCGGGTCGCGCGAAAGTCATTTTCGAGGAGAGCATCGACAACCGCGTCGGCATCCTCGTTCTGGACAACCGCGATGATCAGCTTCATAACCCGTCCGCCTCGTTTCACCGTTAGCCGGTCAATATGCCTGAGTTGCTATTATAGGTGTCCGGGAAATTCGAGGTCAATGTTGGCTGTGCTTACCAATCGTTCGTTGGTGAATCGGTCCGCATCGGGTGCTCGTCGAGATAGCTCTGGAGCATGATCGCTGCGGCGATGGCGTCGCGCTGGATTCGGCGATCGCGTGCCTTCCGACCTGCTTGCTCAAGTGCGCGGTCGGCGATGGCGCTTGTCAGCGTCTCGTCCCAGAACACGACAGGCACGTCCAGCAGCGCTTCCAGCTCGGCCGCCTGGGTGCGGGTGGCGCGCGCCTGGTAGCCTTCGTCGCCGCTGAGACTGACCGGCAGCCCGACCACGACTCCATCGGCTGCGACTTCACGCACGACTGCTACGATGTCAACCAGCGAGCCCCGCTTCAGATCGATGATACGATCCGGGCTGGCGATGATGCCGGTGTCGTCTGAAATGGCGATGCCGATCCGGCGCTCGCCCAGATCTAGCCCAACGAGCTTACGGCCCGGTCGGGGCGGCCTCGACCTGCGTGGCCGTCGGGGCATGTTCAACCTCTATCGATATGCGTGACGACAGCAGCGGCATGTCGGACCACAGCCAGCTGTTGCTGCGTTCGATGTGTACGTCGGCAACGCCGCCGATCTCGTGCGCCTTCGCGGCTGTCGCGTCGACGCTCGTACCATTGGTGGCGCTGCTCAGTCTATCGAGGGCGATCTGGTCGACAACGTGCTGTGCGTTCGCCTGCGCGACAATCGTGTAGCCACTGTTGTCATCGTCACCGAGTGGTTGTGGTGCGGAGATGCTCAATGAGTTGGCGACGATCTGGCTGTCTGCGGCTGCTGATTCCAGACGCCGCGTCACTTCCGCCTCAGCCTGCTGCTGCATGGCGGCCGGGTCAAACACCTGCGCCGAGATCGCCATCGTTGCGACGACCTGGAGCGTTGTCGCGTCATCGCCAACGGCGTGATCGAACTGGAATGATGGCTCACCGCGCTGTTCGCTGTTCGGTGCCAGCGTCGCGCCGTTGCTGATTTGGGGCGCCAGTGCTTCTGGCGCGCGGGCATTCAGGTCGGCTGACGCAGCCGATTCCAGCGCGGCGCGATCGGCATCGCTGACGGTCGCGATGCGCTTCATCGTGCCACCGGCGATTGCGTCGCGATTCGTGTAGAACACGCCACTGTCCCACTGGCCGTAGATCGTCTCGGCGTCGGTGTTTGCATCCGTGCCCGGCACGGTCGCCTGAACAGCCACCGTTGCGCTGCCGAATGTCTGCGAGCCGTATGGGTCGGCAGCGGGTACGTCGACGTCGACGAGGGTTGCATATTCGAAGCCGTCGGCGGCGTAGGCGATGGTGCCGGCCGGAATGGTCACCGCGACGACGCTGGGGTTAGTGAGCAGCAAAGTCCCGCTGGCCGTCGCATCCGGTACGAAGCGCTCGCCGGTTGTCGGGATACTCGTCGTTGTGGTGACGGTCGCTGAGACTGATTGCGGAGTGAACTGCACATCAAACGGCTGCCCAGCAGACGCCAGCCCGTAGGTCAATCGGACTTCAATTTGCTCGACCTTCGGCGTGACGGCTATCGTGGCCGCCGGTGCGACAACAACGAGCAGACCAGCGAGCAGGATTGCCACGATCAGGAATGCGGCGATGATCGCGGCGATTCGTGGCTTCGTTCGTCGACGTGGAGCGGCATCGGCCGGAATCTCGAATGTTCGCGACGACCAGGTTGCCCAGGACGCATTCAGGTCGGTCGTGCGCTCGGGTATTGGCTGGACGGGCGGCGTGATCACGAATGAGTATGAACCGTCGTCGGCATCATCGCGATCGAACGCGACCGATGTGTCCTGCGCGTGCCATGAGGGCTGAACCACCTCGTGCGTTGGTTCCGGAGCGGCGGCTTCGGGCGTGTCGATGCGACGCGTAAAGGCGTCGGCGTCCTCTGCGCCCGGCGAGGAGTCTGGATGATCGAGTGATTCTCCACGCGGCTCCACGACCGGCAAGCCGACAAGCCGGGCTAGCTCGCGGCGCAGTGGATCTTCGGTCGTGATGCTG
>JAMLIA010000046.1 GCA_023954495.1 Thermomicrobiales bacterium
GCAGAAAGTGGTTGTGCCACGGACTCGACTCCATCCTCATGAATCGCAACGTAGTAGCCCGCGGCAGGATAGGCTCAGATGCGGCGCGCGGCAAGTGGCCGAGACGCTTGCATCGTGTCGCGTGATACCGCACCATACTGCGCCATCACCTTGTCACTTGGGACAACGGAATCACGGAGAGACGCGCGGTGCGATACGACGAATGGCAGCTCGATGAAGACGACGACGAGCTGGAATACGGACAGACACGACGCGGGCGACGCCCAACGCAACGCGCGCGAACGCGCTGGGTTGAGAAGGTTGTCGAAGAAGACGAGATCGAAGACGAGTGGGAAACGGACCACGACCGGCGTGAGCGTGAACGACGACGAGCCGGGATTAGCGAGCCGTTCAAGTGCCGCAACTGCCGTGCATTCATCGGAGAGCCACCGTCCGGCGGACGCCAGCGCAACCACTGCCCGATGTGCCTCTATTCGCTGCACGTCGATCTCAAAACGCCCGGTGATCGCGCCAGCGACTGCCGCTCGCTGATGGAACCCATCGGCATCTTCTACCGACCCAGCCTCGAACAGGTCGTCGTCCATCGCTGCCTCGGCTGCGAAGCGATCCGCTACAACCGCGTCGCCGCCGACGACAACCCGATCCTGCTGGAGGAGTTGCCCGTCCTCGACGAGGCGTCGCTGCCTGATCGGGATGATGATGCGGGGTGATCGGGCGATCTAAGGCGATGCATGCCGTTCTGTTGGCGGTGGGTATCTGAATGGGCGTATGCGATTCGATGCAGCGGCCAACGTGTCAGTTGCCTTCTCGCACGGGACGGCAGACGTTGGTTGATGTAGGGGCGTATCGCATACGCCCGTTTGGCCCACGTTCATTCAATAAGGGCACCCGGCCACCGTGGCTACCGATCGAAATGGGTTGGGGGCCACTTTCGCCATGCCGTTCCCACCGCGTTCCACCCGGGCAATGGCACCCGCGTTTGACCGAGTCGAACGGGTGGGAGATCTTTCGGTTGCGACCTCAAGATGACAGGACAAGGGGTTGGCTGCCGCGTCAGGATGATCGACACGTTGGCTTTGACAACCCATTCAGAATGACAGAGGCAATGGGTTGCTGGCGAACGGGCAAATAGGTTCTGACAACCTCCTGAGCCTTCGCCCTCCGCTCTCCGCCACTCGACATCTCCCGCTCCTGTTCACGAGCGCGGTAGTCGCAGCTGTGATTCATGGCGCTGCGTCGGATCGCCTGCCTGCCGACACGCCGGGATCACACGCGTTCTCTTCGCCATTGCCCACGATACGTCTACGCAGCCTCTGCCGGGTTCGCGTCGACATCGCTGTGTCGAATGGCGTGGGCTACCCACGCGCCGACGACGAGCATGAGGATGCCGCTACTGAGGAAGACATAGCGCATGTCGAAGCTCGCGGCGATGCTCGACCCGCCGAGCGGCCCGATGAACCCGCCCAGCGATGTCGCTGCTGCCGTGAAGCCGAAGATGGCTCCGCGGCGTTCGGCGGGAGTCAGGTGAGCGACGATCGCGTTTGCCGTCGGCATCACCCCACCGGCCGCCAGCCCGAAGAGTCCCTGCAGAATGATGAGCTGCGTCACGCTGCCGGCGAACGCCTGCGGGAGATAGAGCAGCCCGACGCCGATGGCGCAGGCGATGAGCACCGAACGCTGCCCGATCCGGTCGGCCAGGCGTCCGAGCGTGATCGACGCGAACGCGCTGGTCAGTCCGGCGATGCCGAGCGTGATGCCGGACAGCGTCGCGACCGCCGCAGCCGAGTGGGCCAGGTTCTCAACGTAGAGCGGCATGATCGGCTGGATCGCGCTGGACGCCACTCGCAGCGCCAGCATGACGGCGATCATCGCCAGCATCGAGCTGGAGAGCAGCAGCGCTCGCAGCCGATGGCTTGGTTGCTCGTCGATCGTGCCGCGTGCCGGGCGCGTGAACTCCTCGCGTACCTGCGTCAGGACGATGAAGCCGCCGATGAAGAGCATCATGCCGGCGACGACAAATGTCGGTCGATACCCGATCTGATCCGCCAGAACACCACCGATCAGCGGACCGATCGACGCGCCGGAGAACACGGCCATCTGCATCATGCCCAGGCCGAAGCCCATCTGGTCGCGCGGGGTTGTGGCAGCAACGAGCGTGGTTGAGGCAGTGACCGTGCCAGTGAAGCCACCTTCGATAAAGCGCAGGATGAGCAGATGCCAGGGGCTGGTCGCCAGGCTCATCAGCCCGATCGTCATCGCGCCGGCCAGCATCGCGCGCACCACCATCGGCTTGCGACCGTAGCGATCGGCGACGATGCCCCACAGCGGCGCAGTGAGTGCCATGACCGCCGCCCCGCCAGCGTTGATCACGCCGGCCCAGAGCGCCTGGCTGGCAAATGATTCGGCCCCGAGGTCCTTAATGTAGAACGGCAGAAAGGGAGTGCGCAGGCTGAATCCGATGATGGTCAGCATCTGGGCTATCCAGAGCGCGTAGAGATTGCGTCGCCAGGATATCGCCGGTCGCGGCCCTGCGTTCTTGCTCATCACCCCGCCGTGATCTGTCCATCTGTGGAGGTAGGGAGACGCTGCCGCGCGGGACACGCGCTATGACCGTCGGTCCATCGTGCCGGCCGCGGCCGACTCTCAGGAGAGCTGCCTCAAATCCCTCCCCCGTCGCCAGGGCAGAGTGTAGTGCAGGTCGCTGTTGCGGGATACCCTGATTAAGGTCAGCTTCCGGACGTGAGCGCCAGCGTCAGCGCACCATCTCCGAGCGTCACGTCGTCAACGCGGTAGCCACCGGCGGCGAGCGCCGCGGCCAGCTCTCGATTGATCCCGCTTTCCAGCTCACCCTCCGGCAGCGCGTATGCCAGCGCACCATCGAGGTGGCCGTTGGTGAGGGCCAGCGAGCCATCCTGCTCGACGACGGCAGCGCGATACGTCCCGCTGACGCCATACGCCGAGAGATCGACGGTCAGACCATCTGGAGTTATGTGAACTTGAATGTCATCAATCGGTCCAAGGTTGCCGCGACTTTGCAGCCGATCGGTGATTTCCTGATCAGTGATCGTTACTTCACCAGACGAATCCAGACCGACCTCAGTGGCGATGCGATCGTGGACTGCCTCGCGAATTCCATCGCGAATGCCGTTGATCGCCAGATCGCCGACCCAGGGTTGCACGACCTGGGTAATCAGCAGCCAGGCAGCGACGCCGCCGATGGTCAGCATCAACAGGAGTGAGAGCAGGCAGCCGCCTCCACGGCCGCGTCGGCGCGCCGGTGGTGCCACCGGCATCGGCGCGGGTGCTGCGTGCATTGCCGGAGCTGCGGCCACCGATGCAGGAGCCTGCTGGCGACCGTGCCACGAGCGGTGTTGTGTGGCGGAGCGTGTGAATGGGCGACCACATGCAGCGCACTGGGCGACGCCGAGCTCATTACGGTGGCCACATTGCGGACAGATCATCAGCGCGACCCTTGGCGACTACCAGCGCGTGCCGTCACGCTGCTGCCGGTCACCGGGAATCTGAAAGTGTAACGCACGACCGGCCCGGGTGGTCACGCGCCTCGCTTTACCGCTTGGCTGCATGCGGCGTGAGCGGTGTAGATGGCATTGCGGCTGAATCGATTCTGTCAGTCCAGTTGTTGGGGCTGTGGCTCGTTCTCCGCCGTCGTGATGGGCGGTGCTGATTCGTCCTCGAGATCGGCAGCGTCTGACCGACGCAGTGGGACCGGGGCTGCTCAGGTGGGTACACCGAAGCGTGGCAGGACGATCATCTGCAGCACGATCCAGATTGCGAGCGCGCCGATGATCAGGAGTGCTTCAATCATGGTCGTCTTCTTCCCACCTTATGCGTTCACCAGGCTCAGCAACGCGCGTTGCAATCGTTCGCGGGCTTCGGTCGCGACCGATGCCACGTCTGCGTTATCGACGAGGCCCAGCGCGGCCTGCGGATCCATCGCGGAGACTGCTGCGCGACCTTCGTCGATGGCACGCACAACGACATTGCAGGGCAGCAGCAGTCCGATCTCCTGCTCGGCGGTCAGCGCCTGATGCGCCAGTCCCGGATTGCAGGCACCGAGGATGATGTACGGCTCGACGTCGGCGCCGATCTTCGACTTCAGCGTGGCACGGATGTCGATCTCGGTCAAGACGCCGAAACCTTCTTCAGCCAGCGCCTGCTTCGTTCGCTCGATGGCTTCCTCATAGGAAAGCTCTACTGTCACGCCAAGCCCATAGCTCGTCTCAGTCAGTGTAGCGGTCATGGTGTTCTCCTGCTTGCTCCGCCCCGGAGCATCGACCGGTGCTGGAGTCCAGTGTCTGCAGCGCCCGGCCCCCTCATTTGCACGTTAGCGGCTGTGCTTCACAACGAGGTCAACCATCTTGCGTGCGGCGACATCGGGCGACGAGAACTGGTCGGGATTCCCGATGCAGTACAGCGCCCACGCCTCCAGCATCTGTCCCGAGAGCGCGTGCACAGCCGCCTTCATCGACGCGACCTGCGTCAGCACCTGCTCGCAATCACGCTCATCGTCGATCATCTTCTGAATGCCGCGCGCCTGACCCTCGATGCGCTTTAGCCGCTCAATGAAGTCCTGCCGCATCTCGCCATCGATCTCCCCGATTGTCGGCATCACCCTTCCTTTGCCAGACGTTCCTAGACTACCCCCCTAGGGTACATATCAGGCATGAGAAAGGCAAGGACGAGGGAACGCAAGAGCGAACAGGAGGATGGATTGGACTGCACCCCATCGTTGAAATGAGGGCTGAGTGCATCGATCAGAGATCTCGAAGCAACTCTTCCGTACGGACAGGACCCGGCCTGTCCTCGCCGTGAGGCGACTTTCGTCGCTTTCAGCCTGCGTGCCGGAAACGTGGAACACATGCGGGGCGTACGGGCGGCTGCGCCAAGCGCATCGTCATTCATGACGGCACGCGGATGATGGCGTGCCTGAGGCTCAGCATGCCATCGACTCGCAGCGGAGGAGTCGCCTCACTGCGATGACAGACCGAGGTCTGTCTCTACGAAGTGAGAGGCAGATCGTGCGCTCGTTGAACTGCGTTGGGCTGATGCGGGGGGTGTCGCCTCACGGCGAGGACAGGTCGAGTCCTGCCCGTCCGGATGATTTGCGCGATCGGCAGTCAACCCACCAGACACAGGACACCCTCCCTCTCCCCACGGGAGAGGGAGGGCCGGGGAGGGTGAGGTCCCCTAATACTTCGGAATACTCGAATCGACGTCGTCGGACCAGGCCAGGATGCCGCCGGTGAGGTTCTTCAGCTTCGTGAAGCCTGCCGTGCGCAGCTGCTCGAGCGCGCGGGCGCTGCGGACGCCGGATCGGCAGTAGAGCACGATGTCGCGGCTGGAATCGAGCTCGTGTATCCGGGCCGGAATCTCGCCGACCGGGATCAGGACGCTGTCCGGGATGAGGCCGATCTCGCGCTCATGCGGCTCGCGCACGTCGACGACCAGCGGGTTCCAGCCGGCGGCGCGCTTGGCGGCCAGCTCGACCGGCGTGATCTGCCACTCCGGTGCGACGACTTCGGTTGGCTTCGGTTCAGGCATGACGCCACAAAACTCCATGTAGTCAATCAGCTCAGTCACGGTCGGGTTCTCACCGCAGACCGGGCAGTGCGGATCCTTGCGGAGCTTGTACTCCTTGAACCGCATGCCGAGCGCATCATAGCGCAGCAGCCGACCAACCAGTGGCTCGCCGATGCCGAGGATCAGCTTGACCGCCTCGGTCGCCTGCATCACGCCGACCGTGCCCGGCAGGACGCCCAGCACACCACCCTCGGCGCAGCTGGGGACCAGGCCCGGCGGGGGCGGTTCCGGATAGAGGCAGCGGTAGCACGGGCCCTGTGTCGCGTCGAAGACCGAGATCTGGCCCTCGAAGCGGAAGATGCTGCCGTAGACGTTCGGCTTGCCGAGCATCACACAGGCATCGTTCACCAGGTAGCGGGTCGGGAAGTTGTCCGTCCCGTCGATGATGATGTCATAGTCCTTGAAGATCTCCAGCGCGTTCTCACTGGTCAGCCGCACCTCGTAGGGCACGATCTTGATGTGGGGGTTGAGGTCGCGAAGTCGCTGAGCCGAGGCTTCGAGCTTGGGGCGGTCGATGTCGCTGGTGGCGTAGATGACCTGACGCTGCAGGTTGGTGACGTCGACGACATCGCTATCGACGACGCCGATCGTGCCGACACCAGCCGCCGCCAGATAGAGGCCGAGCGGCGCACCGAGGCCACCTGCGCCGATCAGCAGCACCTTGGCCGCCTTCAGCTTCTCCTGGCCGGAGAGCGCGACCTCCGGCATGATCAGGTGCCGCGAGTAGCGCATGATCTCTTCGTTGAGAGCGTTGTCTCGGCGACCCGTGGCTCGACCGCACCACCGGCGATCGACGGGACGATCGTGACTTCTGGCACCCTCGGTCAGCTCGGTGTCCGCTCCGTTGAGATAGCGGATGTCGTCCTCGCCAACGTAGATGTTGACGAACGAGCGCAGCTTGCCTTCGTCGCTGAACAGATGCTGCTTCAGATCCGAGTATTCGGCTGTCAGCTGCGCCAGCGCCTCGCCGACCGTCGTGGCCGGTACGTTGTGGGTCGCTGCGCCGCCAGTGAAGCCACGCAGTGCGGTCGGGATAAATATGGTTGCCGTTGCGACATTCGTCGTCATGGTGCCTCCTGCTTCAAATTGAACAGCCGTGTGTCAGTTGATGGCTGGGTCTGGTCGCTCACTCGTCCTCTCCCAGTGCGTCGGATGCCGCGTCAGGTGCGTGTCCGGTCGCAGGATGCGATCCATGCGTCGGATGGTCATCTGCGCCCGATTGGGTGATTGCCACTTCGTCGTACGCCGTGCGATCGTCGCGCAACTGCCAGCCGGTCAGGACGTCGAAAGTCCCCTCGCGGATGCTGGCGATCAGGTAGCTGTACCAGGGCCAGGCGTGCTCGCGATCGAACTCGGATGGACGTGCTGGCGCGTTCGGGTGTGAATGGTAGAACCCAAGGATGTCCAGCCCGCGTTTGCGAGCTTCACGCTCGGCGCGCATCATGGCCTGCGGCGTAATCAGGAACCGGCGTCGGCGCTCCCCTTCGTCCCACTCGTTCTCAATCGGCAGGAGCTGCTCGACGGTGCGCTGCCCGCCTGTCTCGTTGCCGAGAAGCACGCCGCAACACTCGTCCGGAAACGTCTCCTCGCCGTGCGTCGCAATGGCGGCGGCCAGGCCGTCCGGCAGTACGATCGACAGGCACGCGGTAGCCTCGGGCATCCTTAGTCCTCCTCTTCCCAGAAGCGGTCGCTCAGGTAGCGATTGCCGCTATCGGGCAGGATGGCGACGATGATGCCCTGTTTGCCCTCGTTGCGCACGCGCAGCGCGACGCGCTCGGCCTCGACCAGTGCCGCGCCGCTGGAGACTCCGATCAGCAGGCCCTCGCTGCGGGCGATCCAGCGCACCATCCGGTAGGCATCTTCGGTGCGTACCTCGCTGTTCACGTCGGCCAGCGTCTCATCATAGATGCCCGGCACGATCGCGGTCGCCATGTGCTTCAGGCCCTCAAGGCCGTTGAACGGCGAGTCCGGCTGGACAGCGATCAGCTCGACCTGCGGGTTGAGGCGACGCAGGGCGCGGCCGGTGCCGACGAACGTCCCGCTCGTCCCCAAACCCGCAACGAAGTGCGTGATGCGCCCGCCGGTCTGCCGCCAGATCTCCGGTGCGGTCGTGCGCTCGTGCGCCAGCGGATTCTCCGGGTTGTTGTACTGGTCCGGGTAGAAATAGCGATCCGGATGATCGGCGTACAGCTCGCGGACGGCCCGGATTGCACCATCCGAACCTTCGCCCGGATCGGTCAGGATCAGCTCCGCACCGTAGGCTCGCAGGATCTTCTGGCGCTCCTCGCTGGCGCTGCGCGGCAGGCAGAGCGCGACGCGATAGCCGCGTGCCGCACCGATCATGGCGTAGGCAATGCCGGTGTTGCCGCTGGTGGCGTCGAGGATGGTCTTGTCGTGCGTCAGCCTGCCGCTGCGCTCGCCCTCCTCAATCATCGCCAGCGCGGCGCGATCCTTGATCGACCCGCCCGGGTTCTGCCACTCGGCCTTACCGTAGACCTCAATGCCCGGGGCCGGCTCCAGCGAGCGCAGGCGGACGAGCGGCGTGTTGCCGATCTGCCTGGTCAGCTCATTGGAACGGCTGGAACGGCTGGCTGTCTCGTCCGTGATGACCCCCAGCCCCGATAGCAGTGCGGTGCTCATATCGCTAGTCGTGTGCTCCATCGACAGTACTGCCTCCTGACGGCAACGTCGCAAATGCGTTGATAGTCGCGATGCGCGGACGCATCACTATCAGCCGGTTCATGATGTGGTGAACGGTGAGGGGGCACATGCCGGGCGTTGCCGGATGTGCGCGACGTCAGGAGCGACAGTCGATGGTGGTGAAGTGATAGTCCGTTTCAAACGCGAGGTGGGCGACAGGCGTACCCGGCCAGGCACGGTCGGCAGCGCCGCCGCGTGTGCATCGGTATACTCTGCTGCTTCGTACTTGCATCGAAATGCCGCATTTCCAGATGATGTCCGGGCGACCCGAAGGACAACCACGCGCTTCGAGGGTGCCACAAGCGTCACAGGGCGTCCAGCAGCACTGCTGCCTGAACACCCTGTGACTGATAACCACAACACCTGGGAGCGTATTCCCGGCGGTATGTCCTTGACGGTCTCAGTGCGCTAGAACGGCAGACCCTGTCCGCCCTGCACACCCTTGAGCGCGCAGATCTCGCCGCCGTGCTGCACCGCGTGCCAGATCAGGATTGTGCCGATGATCTCGCCGACCGACATGTCAGTGCCCATCCACGGGATGTTGATCTTGCGATCGAGGTCGCCCTCGGAGAGAGACGCGACCCAGGCGTCCGTGGCGGCGTAGACCTGCTTGCCGTATTCGCGGAGCGCATCGAAATCTGCGGCGCTGGCTGCGGCACTGACCTTCTCCGACAGCTGCCCATCTTCGCCGGCGTCGTACCCAGTCTTCTCGGCCCAGCCGTCACGGGCAAAGAGGAAGTCCTCCGGCGTCTCACGGATCATGAAGTTGATCAGGTAGTCCTCGCTGGTGAGGACGTGACCGTAGATCCCGCCAATCGACTGAATGTTCCAACCCTCGCCGCGATAGTTGCGCTGCTCGGGCGTCAGATCGGCGACTGCCTGCTCGATCATCTCGTGTGCCTGGTTGAACTGGCCGCGGAAGCTGGTTACTGCGTCCAATGATGCTCCTCTTTCAAATACGAAGGCGAACACGCGTTCTATACGTACAGTACATGATCTTGCCCAGATGTCAACACTTGGTGCGTCATCTGTCTCGGTGTCTGTCACCTGCGTGCATGTCGGCTAGACTGCTGATCGACAACCACGAGCGCGAGCAAATAGAAGGAAGTGCTGATGCGACCAGAGTCGCCGATCGAGGGCATCCTCTTCGATGTTGATGGAGTGTTCCACGTTGATGGCGTGGCGATCCCCGGTGCCGCTGCGGCGCTCGATCGCGTCCGCGCGCGTGGCATCCCCGTTCGACTGCTGACCAACACGACTGTCCGGTCGCGCCGGTCGCTGGGCGCATTGATGCGCAACCTGGGCTTCGATGTTGCTGACGACGAGATCATCACGGCTGGTGGCGCGGCAGCAACATACGTGCGCAAGAAGTTTCCCGGTCAGGCGGTCTACCTGCTGGGATCGGGCGATGTCGCTGAAGAGTTCGACGACATCGAGCTCACAGATGGCGACCATGCCGGTGTCGTGGTCATTGGCGACGCGGCTGAGAATTTCAACTACGCCTCAATGAACCATGCCTTCCGCCTGCTGCTCAACGGCGCGGCGCTCGTCGCCATGCACCGCGACCCGTGGTGGATGACCAGCAATGGCCCAACCATCGACGCCGGCGCGTTCATCCGCGGGCTGGAGTTCGCCAGCGGTCGCCGCTCGCGGCTCGTCGGCAAGCCCGCCGCCCCGTTCTTCCGCGCCGGCTTCCAGTCGCTCGGCCTGCCACCGCGTGTGACAGCTATGGTCGGTGATGCCATCGGCCACGACCTCGTCCCGGCCATGCGCATGGGCGCGACCGGCATCCTCGTCCGCACCGGCAAATACCGCGACGCCGACCTCGCCGAAGGCACCCCCGACATCGCCCTGGACTCGGTGGCCGAGATCGATCAAGTGTTGGAGTGAGGCTTCTATTACGAAACGCTTGCGTATCGCAACTGTCAGGCGTATGATGGTTCCGATACGCAAGCGTTTCGTTTATCTCACCGGACAGGAACACGCCATGACGCGCAACGACATCTTCGCCCGGCGCTGGTGGACGCTGGCGGTGCTGTGCACCAGCCTGCTCGTGATCTCCCTGGACAACACGATCCTGAATGTCGCCTTGCCGACGTTGGTGCGCGATCTCGGGGCGAGCAGCTCGCAACTGCAGTGGATCGTCGATTCCTATGTGCTCGTGTTCGCTGGTCTGCTGCTGACGGCCGGGGCGCTCGGCGATCGCTTCGGGCGGCGGTTGGCGCTGTTCACCGGCTTCACCATTTTCGGCATCGGCTCGCTGCTCTCCGCCTGGTCGGGCTCGGCGAACCATCTGATCTTCACCCGTGCCGTGATGGGTATCGGCGGCGCGTTCATCATGCCGGCGACACTCTCGATCCTGGTCAATGTCTTCCCGCGTGATGAGCGCGCGAAGGCCATCGCGATCTGGGCGGCCACCGCTGGGCTGGGTGTCCCGCTGGGGCCGGTCATCGGTGGCTGGCTGCTGGAGCATTACTGGTGGGGCTCGATCTTCCTGATCAACGTCCCGATCGTCATCGCGGCGGTCATCGCGACGATCTTCGTTGTGCCCGAATCGAAGGATCCCGAGGTGGCGTCGCTCGATCCGGTCGGCGCAGTCCTCTCGATCGCCGGTCTGGCGGCGCTGCTCTACGCCATCATCGAAGCGCCGAACACCGGCTGGCTGGCTGATCAGACGCTGATCTGGGCGGCAGTCGGTGTCGTCCTGCTCATCGCCTTCGCGATCTGGGAGATGCGCCACGAGCGGCCAATGCTCGATATGAGCCTGTTCCGCAATCCGCGTTTCTCCGCCGCCAGCATCTCGGTCACCCTCGTCTTCTTCGCCATGTTCGGCATGCTGTTCTTCCTGACGCAGTACCTGCAGTTCGTGCTCAGCTACACGACGCTGGAGACGGGTATCCGGGTGACGCCGGTCGTTGTTGGCATCATGGCCGGCGTTGGCCTCGGCACACGCCTCGCCGCGAAGATTGGCACGAAGATCGTCGTCGCGGCCGGACTGGCGATTGTCGCGCTGGGCCTGCTGAACTTCGCACGCATCAGCGATACAAGCGGCTATTCGACAGTGGTGACCTCGCTGCTGATCCTCGGCTTCGGGATGGGCAGCGCGATGTCACCAGCCACCGACTCGATCATGGGCGCGGTGCCGGAGGAGAACGCTGGTGTTGGCTCGGCCGTCAACGACACTGTCCGTCAGGTGGGCGGCGCGCTGGGCGTCGCGATCCTGGGCAGTTTGCTGGCGACCGCCTACACCAGCGCGATCGAGCCGACGACGCGTGCTCTGCCGGCGGACGCCGCCGCTGTCGCCAACGATTCGATCGGTCCCGCTCTGGCGCTGGCGGCCAACATCGGCGGTCAGCAGGGGCAAGTGCTGGCGGCGGCTGCGCGCTCGGCGTTTGTTGATGCGATGGGGACGACAGCGATTGTCGCGGCAGGGTTTGCATTGGTCGGCGCACTGATCGCGCTGATTTTCCTTCCGGCGCGCGAGGTAGATGAAATGTCCGAAGACGTTGTCGCGCCGACGATCGCACCACCGGAGGTCACTGGAACATGAGCGACCCAGCACCCCGCGTCGGCCGTCCGCGCAGCGCGCAGGCCAATCGGGCGATCCTCGCCGCCACACTGCAGGCGCTGATTGAGGACGGTTACGACGGGATGTCGATAGAGGGCGTTGCAGCCCGCGCCGGCGTCGGGAAGACGACGATCTACCGGCGCTGGCCCGGCAAGGAAGAGCTCGTTGGCGCGGCCCTTTCGTCGCTCAGTCAGGACGTCGAGGTACCGGACACCGGCTCGGCTCGCGACGATCTGTGCCGCCTGGTGCGCGAGTTTCGGCAGCACACACTCAGCTCGCCGATTGGCCCGGTCATCGGGCGGCTGGTCAGCGCGACGATCAGCAGCCCGGGACTGACCTCCATCTTTCAGGAGACGCTCCTCCGCGAGCGGCGCTCAGCCGCTCGCACCGTCATCCAGCGCGGGATCGAGCGCGGACAGCTCCGCAACGACTTCGATGTTGAGATCGCCCTCGACCTGATTGCCGGCACAGTGATATCGCGGATTCTCTTCGTTGGCGTCGATGCCATCATCGCACCCGACTTCCCCGATCAACTGATCGACACGATCCTGCACGGCTTGCTTCGTAACGAGCCCGACTGATCTGCCGGTGCAGGTAGCCAGCCTGGTCAGCATGTCGACCAGTCCGGTCCGACAGCCACTCCAGAAACCTGGCATTTGCCGCCGGGAGCCCTCCGGTCTATACATGGGAGGTGGCACCCGGCAGTGAGAAATTTCCCACTCGTTCGACACAGTCCGACGCGAGAGAGGAAGAAGCGTTCGTCGACATACTGGACACATTCCGTTTGGCCGCGCCCTGTGAGGTGAGACCCCCTTCGGTGCGGTACGCTTGCTCTTTGGATGCCTTGCAAAGGAGCAGACGGGACACTCGTGACTGACGACGCGCACCATATCGACGCTTCGGCGCATGCATATGCGGAAGATCGCCCCATTGCTCAGGGCACGGACGTCCACGATGCGACTCCGCCACCCTATGACATCGTTGGCGATGTCCACGGCTGCATCGACGAGCTGCGCGAGCTGCTGGATCGGCTCGGCTACGAGTTGGACGGCGATGTCGTCCGCCACCCTGAAGGCCGCACGCTCATCTTCCTCGGCGACCTCAACGATCGCGGGCCGGGCAGCATCGTCGTCTGGTCGATTGCGCTGGCGTCGATTGACGCCGGCACGGCGCTGTATGTCCCCGGCAACCACGACAGCAAGTTCGCGCGCTATCTCATGGGCCGCAACGTCCAGCTGACCTACGGGCTGGCGGAGACCGTCGCTGAGCTGAAAGCGCTGCCCCCGTCGCGCGGCAAGGTGGTTGGTCGCGCCATCGCCGACCTGCTCGCTCGGACCCCGCCCTATCGCATCCTCGATCAGGGCCGTCTGGTGGTCGCGCATGCCGGTATAGAGGAGTGGATGATCGGCAGAGTCGATCGCCACGTGTCGGCGTTCAGCCGCTTCGGCGAGCCGACCGGCGACCACTCCCCGTGGGGCTATCCGATTCGGCGCGACTGGGCGGCCGACTACCACGGCGCGGCGAAAGTCGTCTACGGACACACGCCGGTGCAGCGCGCCGTCTGGCGTAACAACACGATTAACATCGATACTGGCTGCGCCTTCGGCGGCTGGTTAACCGCGCTGCGCTACCCCGAGCTTACGACGGTGACTGTGCGAGCACGCGAGGTCTATGCAACGCCGTCGATGGAAGAACGGATTCACCCGCCCTCGTTATCAGCCGCCGACCGCTGATCCCCTCTCCGAGTCAATCCCCCATGCTGGCCGAAAGGTCGGGTCGTTGGCCTGTCCTCCCGAACAGGCTGCGTGGTACGCTACGGACAGTACGACACAGATACCGCGCTTCCGGCTGTCCGCACCCGTGGCGTGGATGGGGAGAAAGAACCACCTTCGGTTATGTCAATCGTCTCTGCAATGTTCCGCCGTGGGTTGGCATTTGGCTCCCGGTACGGAATCTTCATCTGGCTCACACTCTTTCTGGGACTGACAGTTGCGTTCATTTCCCGTCAGCGGTCTGAGATTCAGCAGATCGGGACTGCGCTCTCGGCTGCCGATTCCCGCTGGCTGGTCGGTCTCCTCGCTTTCCAGGTCATTACACTTGCCCTGGCTGGACTCACCTACAAGGTCATCCTGCGGCGGCTCGGCCATGATGTCCGCCTCCATGAGCTCGTCGATCTGCACCTGCAGCGCCACGTCGTTGGGACGCTGACGCCAGTTGGTGGCCCGGCGTCCATCTATGTGCTGATTCGTAACCTCGGGCGGCGCGGGATTCCGGCAGACGACGCGCTGCTGACGACGACGCTGCGCAGCGCCACCGGCTATGCCTCGTTCGTTCTGCTGCTCGTTCCGACCTTCCTGGTGCATCGCCCGTCCGGCATTGCGCTGGTTGGCGCGGCGATCCTGCTCGGGATGCTCATTGTCCTGCTCACGGCGATCACGTTGTTGCTTCGCAGCGGCCGTCACGGTCTGCCTCGGCTGCTGCCCGAGCGCCTGACTGCCTTTGTTGACAACGCCCGCCACTTTCAGATTTGTCCGCGTGACCTGCTTGCGCCGTTCGGCGTCGGGTTGCTCTACAACCTGGCCAACGCCGCCGGTCTGTTCATCGCGCTTCGGGCGATGCATCAGGACGTGTCGCCGGTGGTCGTGCTGGTTGGCTTCACCGCCGGCACGATGTTCAGCCTTGTCGCGCCGGTGTTCCAGGGCATTGGTCTCGTCGAGGTCTCGATGGCCGTCGCGCTGCAGCAGATGGGCGTGCCGGTTCCGGCTGCGGTCGGTGCTGCGTTGCTGTTCCGGCTCGGCGATCTCTGGCTGCCGTTGTTGGTCGGGCTGGTTGTGCAGGCTGGTCGGCAGGATCTGGTGCGCAGCACCGCCTCGCGCCTGCCGCAGGTGGTTGTCGCCATCGTCGGTCTTGGCGCGCTCCTCGCCGGTGCCAGCGACGGGACGATCCTGCCGGTCTTCGGTTCCGGCTCGGCGCTTGGCCCGTCTGATCTCGTCTCGCTGCTCGTTGCTGTCGGTGGCGCGGTGAGCCTCGTCTGGGCCTTCAGCCACGTGCGACCGAGCGAGCGGCTGCGGCAGCTCGCTGTCGGCAATCTGGCCGTGATCCTCCCGGTCGTAGGGCTCCTCTATATCCCCAGCCTGGTCGAGGCATTCAGCCTGTTTGGGTAGAATCCACTGGGCGCAACGCTCAGGTCATAGCCGAAGAGGCAGCGGCCGACGCACTGGTTCTCCGTCTTTGGGCCTCTCGTCGCAGCCCGGCATCAATGTCGATGCCTCTCTACCATCCAGTCGGAGACACTGCTCATGCCTTCAATCATCCCCAACCCGCATGACTGGAACACTGCTACGTTTGCGGCCCTGATGGTCGCCTGCCTGGTTGTGCGCTGGATGATCCCCGCCTCGCATCAGCGCTCGGTGCGGCTGATCCGCGAGGTGCTGATGATCGCACCCGCCGCGCTGTTCTACTTCCTCGTTCGCAATCTGATGCACGCCCGTGGTGATGTCGCCATCGACCACGCTCACCAGCTGATCGACTTCGAGAAGTCAATCGGCATCTTCCACGAGCCGCAGTTGCAGGGTTACATCATCGGGCACGAGTGGCTGGTTGATTTCGTCAACTGGGTCTACATCTGGGGTCACTGGCCGTTCCTTGCGATTGTGTTTGCCTGGATCGTGATCGCCCACCCGCGCGCCTATCCCAAGTACCGCAACACGATGTTCCTCTCCGGCCTGATTGGCATGGCCATCTTCGCACTGCACCCGGTTGCACCTCCCCGCCTGGTGCCCGGATTTGGCTTCATCGACACAGTGACGCTGCAATCAAACGCGTACCGCGTTCTGCAGCCACCGTCGTTGACCAACCCGTATGCGGCGTTCCCGAGTCTGCATTTCGGCTGGGACCTGCTGGTTGGCATGGCGGTCTTTTTCGAGGCGCGCCGCTGGTGGACGCGGGCAATCGGCGTCATCATGCCGGTGCTGATGTACATCAGCATCGTCCTGACCGCGAACCACTACCTCATCGACGGGGTTGTCGGCGGCATCATCGTCGTCAGCAGCTACCTGTTCGTGACGCGTGTTGCGCCGGTCTGGCAGCGCGCCATCATCCCGACCGCGCCGCCCAGCCGCGCGCCTGCTCCCGCCGAGCCTGTGCCGGGTCTCGGTGCTGCCGTGGCATCCACGATTGTCGGAGCCAGTGGCGAGCAATCCGCGCCAGCCGTGGCTGTCGCCGCGCGTCCGCATGTGCGCGCAGCGATTGATCTGCTGCCGCGTCCGTTCGTCGTCGCCCATCGGTATGGCAACAGCGCCGGCGCTCTGGAGGCTGCCGAGGCCGCCGGCTCCGACCTGATCGAGGCGGATGTCTGGCTGCACAACGGGCAACTTGAAGTTCGCCACGCGAAGACCGCCGGTCCGGTTCCGATCCTCTGGGATCGCTGGTCGATCGAGAGCAGTCGCGCGCCGCGCTTCACGTTCGATCAGTTGCTGGATGGCCTTGCACCCGGAACGCGCTTGCTCGTTGACCTGAAGCGCGGCGCGCCCGGGCTCCCGGCGGCGATCGTGGAGGCGTACCGCAAGGTCAGCGGCGATGATCCACTGCTCGTTTGCTCCCAGGACTGGCGACTGCTCGACGAGTTCCGCGCCTACGAGCAGGTGACCGTCGTCCACTCCATCGGCGGGCTGCGGCAGCTCGACCGCGTCTGGCCCCGCCTGGAGCGCGCCGACCACGACGCCGTCTCGATCCACTACCGCCTGCTCAGCGCCGAAATCGTCGACGCGCTCAAGGAACGCGTCTCAACCGTTATCACCTGGCCGATCAACACCCAGGCCCGCATGGACGAAGTCCTCGCCTGGGGCGTCGATGGCTTCACCAGCGACAACGTCGAGCTGATCCGGAGCTTTGTAGAGCGGCGCGGGTGAGGTCACTCCACCCCAAGCCCCGCCGCCAACCGTCCGGCCTCTTCCTGACCACGCGGCGTCAGGCGCAGCTCGTTGCCGACGGTTGTTGCGAGTTGCGTGCGCTCGACTCGGCGGGCGGCGCTGGTGAGGCGGCTGGCTGTCCAGCCGAGCTCCTGCGTGAGTGCGGCCAGCGATTCCGCGCCGGTTGGGTGGTGGTTCAGGTGCAGCAGCAGGACATCGGCTGAGAACTGCTCGCGCTGTCGCTGTCGCTGGATCATGCGGGCGACGACGCCGTGTGACGGCGAGAACGTCGCAGCGAGTGCGAAGGCCGCGCCCATTACGACTGCGATCATGCCACTGATTGAGACGTCCAGCGCCCAGGCGATCTGATAGCCGACGATGCCGCTGCCTGCCCCGATTGTGACGGCGATCGCGATCATCCAGCCCAGCCGGTCGGTCAGCAGATAGGCGGTCGCGGCCGGCACGATCATCAGGGCGACAACGAGGATTGCGCCGACTGCTGCGAAGCCGCCGACCGTCGTGACGGAGACGGCGACCATCAGCCCATAATGGATCGCGACTGGCGAGAAGCCCAGCGCCGCAGCCAGGCCGGCGTCGAACGTCGCAACCTTCAGCTCCTTGAAGAACAGCAGCAGCAGTGCGAGATTGATGACCGTCAGGGCGGCCAGCACGATCAGCGGTTGTGAGCCGAGGTCGCGCCCACCGATGATCAGGCGGTCGAACGGCGCGAAGGCGATTTCGCCGAAAAGGATCGCGTCGGCATCGAGATGGACGTTGGCGAACCAGCGCGAGATGACGAGCGTGCCCAGCGCGAAGAGCGCTGGGAAGACGATGCCGATCGCGCCGTCCGACTTCACCCGGCCACTGCGTTGCAGCGCCTCGACCAGCACGACGGTCAGCAGCCCGGCTGCGCTGGCACCGAGGATCCCGGCGGCCAGATTCGGCCCGTTGGCCAGCACGTAGGAGGCGACCAGCCCCGGCAGGATTGCGTGGCTGATCGCGTCGGCCATCATTGCCATCCGGCGCAGCACGAGGAACACACCCACCAGCGAGCAGGCGGCTCCGGCGAAGACCGCCGTCAGCATGATCGTTTCTTGCGCGGTCATGACAGCTCTCCCGGTCCGTCAGCCAGCACCGAGCGAGTCAGCGCGCGCCGCCGCAGCGAATCCCAGACGATGCCGCGCTCCGGCGCGAACAGCAGCGAGACGATGACCAGTGCCGTCACGCAGAGCACGATCATCGGTCCGGTCGGGATCTGGCGTGCCGAAACGCTGATCATCGCGCCGGTGACACCGGCCGCCGCGCCGAAGACGCCGGCCAGCACGACCATCACGCCCAGCCGATTGGTCCACTGCCGCGCCGCCGCTGCCGGCCCGACCAGCATCGCCGCCATCAGCACGACACCGACTGTCTGCAGGCCGATGACGACCGCCAGCACAATCGACGAAGTCAGCAGGATGCTCAATCGGTCGGTCGGAAAGCCGAGGCTGGTGGCGAACTCCGGATCGAACGCCAGCAGCTTCATCTCTTTGAACAGCAGCCCGACGATCGCCAGGGCGATGCCGCCGACGACTGCCATCGTCTGCACGTCTTCCGCGACGAGCGTCGCTGCCTGCCCGAACAGGTAGTGGTCCAGCCCGGCCTGGTTGGCGTTGTCGCTGTGCTGGATCTGTGTCAGCAGCACGATGCCCAGCCCGAAGAAGACCGTCAGGATGACGCCCAGTGCCGTGTCTTCGCTCAGTCGTGTGTCGCGGACGATCCGCAGGATCAGGAGCGTGCCGATCCAGCCGGAGATGGCCGCGCCGAGCATGAGCACGAGCGGCGTGCGCGCGCCGGTCAGCATGAACGCCAGGCAGATGCCCGGCAGCGCAGCGTGGGCCAGCGCATCGCCGACCAGTCCCTGCCGCCGCAACAGCGCGAACGACCCCAGCACGCCGCCGACGATGCCGAGGATGGCCGAGCCGAGCGCGACGTTGCGCAGCGTGTAATCAAAAACGAGATCGTGGAGGATCGACGGGATCATGCGCTTGCAGCCATGATCAGCGGCTCGCGGACGAACAACCCGGAGAGCGACGCCTGGCGCGTCCCGTAGGTCGCCTCGAACGTCTCGCGGTTGAACGTCGTCTCGACCGGCCCGGCAGCGATCAGGCGCACGTTGAGCATCACGATCCAGTCGAAGTATTCGCGCAGTGTCTCCAGATCGTGGTGCACGACGACGAGCGTCTTGCCGCGCGAACGCAGCTCACGAAGCACGTCAATGATCGCCCGTTCGGTCGTCGCATCGACACCGGCGAACGGCTCGTCGAGGAAGTAGATCTGAGCGTCCTGCGCCAGTGCCCGCGCCAGGAAGACGCGCTGCTGCTGGCCGCCGGAAAGCTGGCTGATCTGTCGATCGGCGAGGTGCGCCATCCCGACCTGCTCCAGGCAGGCCAGCGCCGTCTCGCGCTCGCGCTTGCCCGGTCGACGGATCCAGCCGAGGTGGCCATAGAGTCCCATCTGGACAACGTCGATCACGTTCGTCGGGAAGTCCCAGTCGACGCTACCGCGCTGCGGGACGTAGCCAACCAGCTTGCGCTGCTCGCGATACGGCTTGTCGAAGATGTGGACATTGCCGCTGGCAGGCTTCACCAACCCGAGGATCGTCTTGATCAGCGTCGACTTCCCCGCGCCGTTCGGCCCGACAATGGCGACCAGTTGGCCCTCCGGTATCTCCAGGTCAATATCCCAGAGAACCGGCGTCTCGCGATAGGCCACCGTCAGATCGTGCGCGACGACTGGTCGTCCTGATTTCTGCATCGTCATTCCTCTTCCCCCCAGAGCATTAGCGCAGCGCCGCGACGATCGTCGAGACGTTGTAGCGGACCATGCCGATGTAGGTGCCCTCGTTGGTGTCCGGGTCGCCCATCGCATCGGAGAACAGCTCACCACCGATCTCGACCTCGTGGCCACGACTGCGCACGGCAGACTGCACCGCCTCGATCGTCGATGTCGGGACGCTGGATTCGATGAAGATCGCCTTGATCGAGCGCTCAACGATCGTCTCGGCGAGCGCGCGCACGTCGGCAGCGCCCGCCTCCGAAGCCGTGCTGGTGCCCTGCAGCCCGCGCACCTCCAGCCCATAGGCGTCACCCATGTAGCCGAATGCATCGTGTGCGGTGATCAGTACCCGCGACTCCTCGGGGATCGTCGCGAACTGCGCGGCGACCCAGGCATCAAGCTCCGCCAGCTCGGCGGCATAGGCGTCGGCATTTGCCCGGTAGATGTCGACATGGGTTGGATCGAGCTCCGTTAGCCCGTCACGGATAGCATCAATCGTCGTCGCCCACAGCTCGACGTCGAACCAGACATGCGGGTCCCATGCGCCCTCGAATTCGGGCGGTCGGCGCAGGCGATCTTCGGGGATGTTCTCGGCGACCGGTAAGGTCACGCGGGTTGCCTGCAGGCGTTCGAAGATACTGGTCATCCGGCCTTCGAGGTGCAGCCCGTTGTAGAAGATGATGTCCGCCTCATCGAGAACGACGACATCCTTCGCGCTGGCTTTGTACAGATGCGGATCGACCCCCGGCCCCATCAGTGCCGCGACATCGACACGCTCACCGCCAACGTGTGCGGCAACATCCGCGATCATGCCGGTGGTCGCGACGACGCGGATCTGCCGGGTGGGTATGTCAGCCGGCGCACTGCCCGCCTCACGTCCGCAACCCACGACAAGCAATCCGAGGGCGATGCTGAGAAGCATCATCAGCCAGCGCGCCCATCGTGTTCTGTGTGATTGGTGTCTCGCGGTCTGCATCAGCCTCTACAAAACTCAAACGTTCAATATTAGCCCTGAGCCGCTGACGATATTTTCGGTCAGCAACTTCTATCTAGCGTAACGGACATTTCTAAATTAGGCAAGCCTAATTCCATCTATCATGATCTGTCGTCACCCGGAAAATCTCCTGGTTCAGGTGTGATTGCTCAGGAAAAGAGCGTGTGGCTCAGGCTCGGGCTGCCTCGACTTCGGCGTCGGCCAGACGGCGGCGCAGCAGCGGCAGACGGTCACGCAGTGTCTGCATGTCTTCGAGTGTCTCGACCCGCTCCTTGCGCAGACGGCGCACATCATCCTCAAGCGCGCTGACGTGCCACTCTCGCTGCTGGCAGGCTGGACAGCGTCCGCGCAGATCGCGCCAGCCGCCACAGGTCGGGCAGGGGCTGGCCAGGTCGGCCAGCGTCATTTGTGGCAGCGGCTCCCTATCGAGCGCGCGCTCTCGGAGATCCTCGACCAACGTTGCGAGTCCATGCGCGAGATGTTCGCGCAGCTGATCGCGGCGTTCGTCGGGCACGGTGTCCGGCATCAGCGCGTCGAGATCGCCCTCGGTGCGGCGCAACTCCGTCGGAGCACGCTGGTGGCCGCGTTCCGACCAGTCGAGATCTTCGACGTAACGGAACGGGATCTCGCCAACCCGCAACTGAATGTCTGCCGGTTCGGCACCGCGCAGGGAAACAATCGCGACCGGCCACGGCGGCAGCGGGATACCGGGCTCCGCCGGGATTGCCTCGCGGATCGCCGTGATGTCGCTGCCGGCTTGTTCAATGGCGTTGTCCAGCTCGGTGATGCGTACGGTCCAGCGGTTCGGTTCGTTGAGGGCGCTCTCAGCCTGCTGGATGTCGTAGCGCAGATCGAGCACGCGCTGCTCCAGCCGCGCCTTCCGTCGCGCGCGCGCCTCCGGGTCATCCGGCAGACGCCGCCGCCCAACGATCGGTGCTCCGGCCGCCGACTGGACGCCGCCGGTACGGATCATCGGCAGCTCGATCTTCGGCTGCTCTGCATCGTCGGGCTGCTCGCGTCGTTTCAGAAAATCTCGCCAGGACATGGAGGCTCACCCTCGATCGTACACGGACGGTCTGCGCCGGGAATCCCTCGGCATTCTCCCCTGAGCGTACCGCAGACAGCAGACCAGCGTTGTCCTCGCACGTTATCCTTAGCGGCCAGGACACTCGATCGATTGAACTGATGGGAGCGCCGCGCCGGTATGGTGCAACTGAACAAAGACCTCATTATGGAAATGCTCAAGGACGTCTTCGACCCGGAGCTGGGCGTCAACATCGTTGACCTCGGCCTCGTCTACGACGCTGATTGACGAAGAGAACAACGTCCAGGTCGTCATGACCTCACCTCGATGGGCTGCCCGCTGGGGCCGGTCATCTTCGAGGAAGTCCAGCGCGTTGGGCGGCCTGATGGGCATCGGCAAAATCGACGTCAAGATCGTCTGGTCCCCGCCCTGGTCGCCGGCCATGATGAGCGAAGACGCCCGCGACGAGCTGGGCATCTGGTAAAGCGTAGAAATGTAGGGGCGTATCGCATACGCCCGGCCAGATACGCGACCCGTTGGCGCGGGAGATCGCGCGTGGTGGATGCCAATCCGGCCGGTCGGGTTGAACGGGCGTATGCGATACGCCCCTACATGTTTCGCGTCCCTACAACCCCATCCGCTTCGCCAGGATCTCCCGCTGGATCTCGTCGGTGCCACCGCCGATGCGCAGGATGCGCGCGTCGCGGTAGTGCATCGCCACCCGCGTCTCTTCAATGTAGCCGTAACCGCCGAAGATCTGGACGGCGTCGTCGGCGACGCGATTCGCCATGATCGCCGTGTGTAGCTTCGCCATCGCGACGAGATCGAGCGCATCGTCGGCACCGGCGTCGAACTTGGCAGCAGCCTGGTACAGCAGGAGTCGGCTGGCCTGAATGTCAGTTGCCATATCCGCCAGCTTGTGGCGCACCGCCTGGTACTTCCCGATTGTCTCCCCGAACGCCTCGCGCTGCGTCGCGTACTCGCGCGCGTCGTCGAACGCCGCCTGCGCCAGACCGACGCCCATACCGGCCAGCGTGATCCGCTCGGTCTGGAACGAGCCGGCGATCTGGTAGAAGCCGCGCCCAACCTCGCCGATCACCCGATCGTCCGGCACGAAGCAGTTGTCGAAAATCAGCTCGCGGGTGTCGGACGAGTGCCAGCCCATCTTCTGCAGCGGTCGCCCGAGGCTGAATCCCGCGTCGTCCTTCTCGATCAGGAACATCGTGATCCCGCGGTGCCGCTCGGTCGGATCGGTCTTGGCACCCAGGACAATGTAGTCGGCGAAGCCGCCATTGGTGATGAAGAGCTTCGTGCCGTTGATCCGGTAGCCGCCATCAACCTTCGTCGCTGTCGTCCGCATGCCCGCGACATCTGAGCCGGTGCCCGGCTCAGTGACGCCGATCGACGCGATCTTCTCGCCGGTCGTGATCGGCAGCAACCAGCGCTCCTGTTGCTCGGGCGTGCCGAACTTCGCCAGGTGTGGCGCGGCCATGTAGGCACTCGCCAGCGGCGTCACGGCGATACCGCCGCAGGATTTGGCCAGCTCCTCGGAGAGGATCGCGATTGCCAGCATGTCGCCGCCGGTGCCGCCCGCCTCCTCCGGAAAGGTCAGCCCGAGGAATCCGTTGCGGCCCATCAGCGGCATCAGATCCAGGGGGAACTGTGCTTCACGCTCGGCCTGCTCCACTCGCGGCAGTACGTGCTGCTGCACGAACCGGCGACAGAGCGCCTGAAACTCGCGATGTGCATCATCCAGCTCAAAGAGCGGCGTCGAGAGGTCAACTCCGGTGTTCTCCACGGCCATCGTGTCCCTGCCTTCCTCTACGCGCCCGGCAGCGTCGCCCGGCGTGCTGCATGTATAGCAGGCTGCGAGCGTAACGACATGGCAACAGCACGCCGCGGGCCGGGAAGTCGCAGATTCAGACGCGTGACACACGATGATTTGTCTGGCTATCACGATCCTGTAACACGAGCAGAGGTTGCTGTAACGAATCAAATGAGCACTGGCTGCTAGAGTCATCGAACAGACCCACGATTCGCGATAGATCGTGCGCCTAAAGCAGCAGCGCGTCCATGCCACCAGGGAGGAATGCTGGACCTCATGTATGTTCGACTTGCTGGTGTACCGGCTTCTTACACTGTCGCGACCGATGTCATCGTCGTTGATGCCAACGATCATCACTATCTCGTCGGAGGGCCTGAGCACGTCGTGACGCCGCTCACATCCGCCGAGACGATGCTCGTCATGGGTTTCTACGAGCCGGTCCAGTCTCACCAGTGGCACGATATCGAGTCCGTCGCTCGCGCCCTGCGCGGTGTGACGGCGGCGGCTGTTCATGAGGCGCCCGTGCTCAACGTTCTGCCTCCAATGCGTCGGATGACGGGGTAGGTCTTCCCCGTCGGCGGCCCCACCTGTCGACGAGGTGATTCGGGACGACCACATCCGCTCCGACCGAACGCCCCTTTCCCCCTCCACGAGACGACGGACCCCCATCCGTCGTCTCACCAATTCTGAGAAGATGCCCGTTGCGCGGTACCATTCGTGCAGGACGTTGTTCATGCATAAGCTGATCACGTTTGCCCACCACGTTCACGAACGGACCGACCATTGCAGATTCGCGACCGCCTCGACATCCCACACGACCAGCTTGCAGAAATCTGCCGCCATTACTATGTCCGCGAGCTGGCGCTCTTCGGCTCCGTCCTGCGCGACGATAGCGATATCGACGTACCGGTCGAGTTCGAGCCGGGGGTGCGTATCAGTTTCTTCACGCTCTCTGCGCTCACTCACGACCTCTCAGTGATGATCCGCCGAAAGGTCGATGTTGTGCTGAAGCGTGGACTGAATCCGAGCATTCGTGTTGACGTTTTGGAACGGACCAAGATTGTATTTGCTGCTGCCGCTATCGGTTGCGATTGAGCTGATCGGGGCAGTCATGAATCGCGAGCGACTTCTACGA
>JAMLIA010000047.1 GCA_023954495.1 Thermomicrobiales bacterium
AGCCATCCCGGCTGGAATCGGTTTACGCCTTTGGCGTGGCGGTGAAGTACATGTCAATCTCGTCCGCCCGGGGCTTCCAGTCGACCGTGTTGCTGACGCCCCAGACCGAGTGGAACCCCCACATGAAGATCACTGGCGCTTCGTCGCGGACGATGCGCTGCGCCTGCGAGTAGATCTCCTTGCGATGATCCTGATCGAGTGAACTGCGGCCCTCATCGAGCAACGCATCCAGATCCGGGTTGTTGTAGTAGGTGAAGATCGAGTCGCTGTGCAGCATGTCCCAGTAGATGCCGTCAGCATCGAACACCGAGTACGAGCCCCAGTTGTAGGAGCACATCGGCCCGGCGTTGCCTTCGTTGTGGCGGGTCGTGAAGACGTTGCCGTCGCTGAGTGTCTCGAACTCGACGCGGATGCCGACGGCGGCGAGATCGCGCTGCATCGCCTGATCGACCTGATCCTGGTTCGGCATCGAGGACGGCCCACGCACCCACTTCACATCAATGCCATCCGGGTACCCGGCTTCTGTCAGCAGCTGCTTGGCCTTGTCCGGATCGTATTCGTGCGGCTCGATTGATGGATCGAAGCCGAAGTGCATCGGATTCAGCATGGCCGGCGTGCGATCACCGCCCGGCTGCAGCGAATCAATGTAGCCCTGGATATCGCAGGCATGGTTCGCGGCGTGACGGACCTTCACATCCTGGAATGGGTTCGGACCAGAGCGCCCCATCGCGTCCAGGCGGGTAATGCCAACACGCAGGATCGCTTGCGTGATCGGCGTCGCGACACCCGAATTCTCGACCGCCTTCATCTGGTCGAACGGGACGACGCGAACGATGTCGACGTTGCCGGCCAAGAGCTCAGCAAGCTGTGTCGGCACGCCTGGAACGAAGCGCAGGATCAGATCTTTGTATGCGGGCTTGACATCCGGATTCCAGTAGTCGTCGTTGCGCGTGAGAACAAGCTCCTGGCCGTGCTTCCACTCGACAAACTTGTACGGGCCAGAGCCGACAGCGTTCTCCGCCAGCCACTCATCGCCCTTCTCCTGCGCCAGCTTCTCGGGGATCATCTGGAAGTTCTGCAGGCGCTCAACGAAGATCGGATAGGGCTCCTTCGTGTTTACGTGGACGGTGTAATCATCGACGATGTCGACGCTTTCGATCTGGGCATGGTTGCCAAGTTGCGGGCTCTTCTGGTCGGGGTTGATGATGCGATCCCAGTTCCACTTGACCGTTGCGGCGGTGAAATCGTCACCGTTATGGAACTTCACATCCTGACGGAGCTTCATCTCCCAGACAGTTGGCTCGATGTTCTCCCAGCTCTCGGCCAGCCACGGCTCGATCAGGTTCGTTTCCGCGTTGCGCTCTCCGAGGTTGTCGTGGGTGTGATAGAAGGCGATGATTCCGGTACGCAGGTTGTGCATGTGCGGATCCATCGTCGGCAGGTCGGACTGGTCGAGGATGACGCGGAGTGTCCCGCCCTCACCGCCAGTGTCGGTGCTGCCTTCGCTCTCGCCTTCTGTCGCCTCAGCCGGCGCATCTGTCGCTTCCGCGGGAGCACTGGTTGCGGCGCCACCGCCGGTCGTGCCGCCGTCGCCGGAATCACCGTCATCATCATCGCCACCGCAAGCTGCCAGCAAGCCAGCGACCGAGCCCGCGCCAGCCCAGACCATCATGGCCCTCATCAATGTGCGTCGGTCGATTCTGCCCTCGCGATAGAAGCGCTGCCAGTTCGCATAGATTTTGTCGTTGATCTGCTGGCCAGTCAGGTCGCTCACATCGACACCTCCTACCGGTGTGCGTCACAGGCTGGTGCGCCGCTCACAATGAGTCGACGCCCATAACTGCTGGCGGATCGTGGATTTTCGGATTGACCGGATGCTACGAGGCTTCGAGAAATCCGTCAATATCGAAATGTAGCTATTGCGCGAATCAAGATATCCGCGTAAGCGAATGGGGAGGAGCGCAAACCTGTGGCGCACTTAACTACCTTGCAATGTTTGTGACGCAGATTTCCGGTGAGCAAGCCTCCGCCTACACGTTCGCCCCGCGTTGATCTGAGTCGAACCGGTGGGAGATTTCTCACTGCGGTTCGAAATGACAGGACAAGGGGTTGGCTGCCGGACCGGACTGCTCGCCATTGCTGGCATTGCCGACTCGCTGGACTGGTAACCTCCATGTTCCCCTGTCATCTTGAGGTCGCAACCGAAAGATCTCCCACCCGTTTGACGCAGTCCAACGCAGGGGAGATTTCTCACTGCGGTTCGAGATGACAGGACAAGGGGTTGGCTGCCGGACCGGACTGCTCGACATTGCCGACAATGACGGCCCGCTGAAATGGCAGCCGGGTTAGCGTTGCCAACCCACTAAGCACCGGACGACACGAACGACTTCGGTATACTTGGGGTGTACGGACATCCGCACTCGCGGTATTGCTCGCCCACGGTCGCCCAACAGAGACGGATCTTCCATGCTGCCCGCATCAGATGCTGACGCGCAGGGCCCCGGCCAGACGCAGTCGCTCTACCGAAAATACCGGCCGATAAACTTCGAGAGCGACGAGCTCGTCGGACAGAGCCACGTCAGCGACACGCTGCGCAACGCGATTGCGCGCGGACGTGTCGCCCATGCCTACCTGTTCTGCGGGCCGCGCGGCACCGGCAAGACCTCGACGGCGCGCCTGCTGGCCAAGGCGGTGAACTGTCTCGATCCGGATCCGCTGCGCCGACCCTGCAATGTGTGCGAGGCGTGCCGGGCGATCAACGAGGGGCGTGCGACTGACATCATCGAGATCGACGCGGCGTCGAACCGCGGCATTGATGATATGAAGGCTCTCCGCGAGACGGTGCGCTATGCGCCGTCCCAATTGCGCCACAAGTTCTACATCATCGACGAGGCGCACCAGATCACCCGCGACGGCTTCAACGCGTTCCTCAAGACACTGGAAGAGCCACCCGCCAACACGACGTTTGTCCTGGCGACGACCGACCCGGACAAACTGCCGGACACTATCGCGTCGCGCTGCCAGCGCTTCGATTTCCGCCGCATTCCGCGCGAACCGATGGCCGAGCACATCCGCGCAATCTGCGCGAAGGAGGGGCTGGAGATCGACGATGACGCTGTCGATCTCGTCGTCCGCCGCGCAACCGGCAGCCTGCGTGACGCGCTGAGCCTGGTCGATCTGCTGGCGACCGCCGCTGCCTCAACCGAGTCCGGCCGCATTGATGCCGAGCTGACGCGCAAGATGCTGGGCATCTCGACCGATGGTTGGGAGCTTGACCTGGCGAAGGCGCTCGCCGATCGCGATGTCAAGGCCGGTCTGCAGGTCGTCGCCAGCGCAGCCGACTCCGGACAGGACATGCGCTCGTTCGCGCGCCACATCGGCGACGTGCTGCGCCTGCTGCTGCTGGTCCGTGCCGGGGCCGATCCGGTCGAGGCGACTGACAACATCCGCGAGCTGGCAGCCAGGTTCGAGCTGGCCGACCTGTTGCGGATCAACGAGCGCTTCAGTGAGCTGGATTTCAAGGTTCGCACCGCCGGCTTCGCCCAGTTGCCGATCGAGCTGGCCGTCGTCGGCGCACTCGTCGAGCAGCCGGCGATCATTCATGTCGCACCGCAGGCCGAGCCGCAGCGCACGCAGCGACCTGCCCCACAGCGCCCAGCTGCACAGCCGCCGACAAGCTGGGGAGCGCCGCCGGCTGAGCGACCAGCACCACCGCCGCGCCAGCAAGACCCGGCTTCCGAGCAGCGCACGCAGCGACCGCCAGCCGCGAAACGCCCCGCCGCAAGCGCTACGGGCACGGGTCCGATCGCTGATGTTCTCTCACAGTGGGATCGCATTCGGTCCGAGATCAAAGCGATGAATGGCAAGATCGAGGCGTTGCTGCGCGAGAGTGACCCGGAGAGCGTCGTCGACGGCACGCTGCACCTCATCGCGCCGTACTCATTCCACGTCAACAGGCTGAACGAGCCGGCCGCGCGCGATGTCATCGAGGCAGCCGTCGAGCGAGTGATGGGCACGCGCTACCACGTTGAAGTTTCGCTCAGAGAAGGCCGTGAGCTGCCGGACTCACCTGCACCAACGCCGGTCCGTGCTTCGTCGTTCGGCAGCCCGCCTGAGTCAGCGCCGCCCGCGACTGCTGCCGCAGCCCCGGACGAAGCGGTCGATCAGCCACCAGCAAACGATCAGTACCGCGTGAATCGAGCCAAGTCCATCTTCGACGCGACTGAGGTCGATCCAGACGAGCTGACGAACCTGCGGTAACGCCTGTCAGGTTATTGCGTGGACCCGGACGAGAACATCGTCACGCTGGTATTGGTTGCTTCGTCAAAGCGTTGGATGAGGAACGCGCCGGAGCCGCGGTACGCTGTCGGATCATCACCCGCCGGGACATCCAGGCTCATTGCCCGCCAGGTAATGCCCGTCGCCGACCACCAGATGTCGGCGACGCGATAGCCAGTCGCCACCGGGATATTGACCAGCTCGCCACTGTCGATGTTCAGCGACCAGAGCGACTGGAACGTCGGCGTATCTCTCGGGCCGGGAACGAAGACAGTGAAGGCGATGAAGCGCCCATCTGGTGACGCGCGCAGCGACATCACCATGGCTGCCGGCGCAAACTGCCCAGCACTGAGCAGCAGCTCACGAGAGCTCCCATCCGCTGCCATCGTGAAGATCGAGCCGGGCATCGCTCGCCCCGCCCCATCGGCACGCTCCACGAACGCCAGCCGTCCACGACCGGGCAACCAGGCAAACCCGCGCGTGGCCACATCCGGCATGACTTCCTGCGCCGCATCACCGAGCGGCACGACGACGAGACGACTCGCAGGTCCGTCACCGGCGATATAGGCAAATCCATTGCTGCCGGGCGACCAGGCTGCGCTCAGTCCGGGCGGCACATCGCCGGGCCGAACGATCCACTCCATCGCGACCGGGTACTGCCCTTCGTCATCCGGCACCGGCAAGACGCCAACTGCGCCATCATCGAACAACACCACCAGCTTGGTCTGATCCCACGACCAGTCGAGCGCGACGATCGAGGCATGCGCATTCACGCCAGTGGTCGGCAGCGGGCCGTAGAGCGGCAGGCTCAGCAAGCCGTCGCCACGAATGATGCGGATCTCCTCAGTCGGTACCGAAACCTCGTTACCACGGATCACGGCAATCGCGCGCGAGCCGTCCGGCACCATCGCCCACGGGCCGAGATCGAGATCGCGCGTGACACGGACGACCCGGCCATTCGACTGCACCTGCCAGAGATCGTTGCCATTCAGAAAGAAGAACTGCTCGACGTTGCCGAACGTCGGTCCGGGGGCGAGTAGCGCAGACATCGCTGCTGTGACCGTGGCCGTGGGCATCATCGCCGGGGTCGCGGTGGCTTCGGCAACGACGGCGGTGGCTGTCGGCGCGGTGAATGTGGCTGTTGGATCCGGCGACTCATTGCGACAGGCAGCCAGAAACACAATCGCAAGAACGACCAGCAGCAGACCGTGTGAAACCGTGTGCCTGGGTAAGCGCGGACGAGTGTTATATCGGAGAGTGCGCAATCTTCTGCCAGATCATCGGCACGACGGTCGCAATGCAGAGTCGCGAGCTAAGTTACCGCCGTGGATCTTCGGACGTGTAGGTCGGTTGACTCGCTGCGATTGTATACCACCGTCGCCGTGGCACGAACGACCCGGCTGCCGAAGCCCCTGCGTTGGTCGCGTCCGGTCTGCGTTGTTACACTCGCCACAGCACGATTCAGTCGGCACGATGGCAGGGCACCCGGCACACCCGGACGCAGGAGGACATCGCGTGAAACTTGACCGCGAAACTGTTGAGCACATCGCTATGCTCGCACGTATCGGCCTCTCCGAGGAGGAGATCGAGCTTATGCGTGAGCAGCTCTCCAGCATCCTCGACCATATCGCTTCCCTGCAGGACGTCGACACCGACGATATCCCGCCGACTGCCCAGGTGATCCAGCTACAGAACGTCATGCGCGATGATGTCGTTCAGCCATCGCTCTCGCGCGACGCTGTCCTCGCCAATGCGCCAGCCAGCGAAGACGGCTATCTGAAGGTCAACGCCGTCCTCGATCAATCCTGAGCGAATCCCCGGTTGCCGGAGCCTTTCGAACAAACGCGATAACCGCGAGCGGAGCCTGTGAATGACGGACCTGACGAGACTGACCATCGCCGAAGCGCGGCGCAAACTGGATGCGCGCGAGATCAGCGCAACGGAGCTGACCGAAGCACACATTCAGCACATCGAGCAGGTCGATCCAGCGATCCACGCGTTCATCACGCCGATGTTCGAGCAGGCCCGCAAGATGGCGAACGGTGCGGACGCGATGATCGAGCGCGGTGAGGCGACGGCGCTCACCGGCATTCCGATCGGGCTCAAGGACATCCTCTGCACGACCGACGCGCCCACCACGGCAGCTTCGAAGATGCTCGCAAACTACCAGTCGCCGTTCGACGCCGCCGTCGTCGAGCGGATGCGCTCGCAGGGCGCGGTTTTCGTCGGCAAGCTCAACACCGACGAATTCGCAATGGGCTCGTCAACCGAGAACTCGGCCTTCTTCACGACGCGGAACCCGTGGGACACCGAGCGCGTCCCCGGCGGATCCAGCGGTGGGTCGGCGGCGGCGGTCGCGTCCGGCATGGCGCTGGCGACGCTCGGCTCGGACACAGGCGGCAGCATTCGCCAGCCGGCCGGCTTCTGCGGCGTCGTCGGCTTGAAGCCGACCTATGGCCGCGTGTCGCGCTGGGGACTGATGGCATTCGCGTCTTCGCTGGACCAGATCGGCCCGTTCACACGCTCAGTCGAGGACGCCGCGCTCGTGCTCGGTGCAATTGCCGGACACGACCCGCGCGACTCGACATCCGTGCCGGTCGACGTGCCCGACTTTCGCGCAGCTCTCACCGGCGATGTCCGCGGATTGAAGGTCGGCATTGCATCCGAGTTCCGCGATGTTGAGGGTATGGAGCCGGGCGTTGCGGCTGCCTGCGAGGCGGCCTACGCCGAACTGGAGCGGCTCGGTGCCGAGCTGGTGCCGATCTCCCTGCCCTTCTCCAAGTACGCGATGCCGACCTACTACATCACTGCCCCGGCCGAAGCAAGCGCCAACCTGGCCCGCTTCGATGGCGTCAAGTATGGGCTCAGCATCGACGGCGGCAACGTCATCGATTCGTATCTGCGCACACGCGGCGAGGGCTTCGGCCTGGAGGTCAAGCGCCGGATCATGCTCGGGACCTATGCGCTGGCGTCCGGCTATTACGATGCCTATTACGTCAAGGCGCAGAAGGTTCGCACACTGATCAAGCGCGACTTCGACCGCGCGTTCGAGGACGTCGACGTGATCCTCGCGCCAACCTCGCCAACGGTCGCGTTCCGCATCGGAGAGCGCACTGACGATCCGATCCAGATGTATCTGTCCGACATCTTCACAATCCCGGCCAACATGGCCGGCCTGCCCGGCATCGCCATTCCGTGCGGCTTCTCCGACGAGATGCCGGTTTCGCTACAGGTCATCGGACGCGCGTTCGGGGAGGCGGACATCCTCCGCGTCGCCCACGCCTACGAGTCGGCGACAAGCTGGCCGACGATGCCGGACGCCGTCACGCCGAACGGCACTGCGCGATGACGCGGCGTGGCGGATCGCTCGGAGAGCTGCTCGATCAGCAGCGCAACCGAATCGCCATCATCCTGATCCTGCTTGTCGGGGTCTACTTCATGGTTGCGTTCGGCGAGCAGGCTTGGCGTGCGCGCCAATTGCAGGCCGAGGAAGCGAGCCTCGGTTCGGCAATCGCCAAAATCGAGCGCGACAACGCCGCGCTTCAGGCCGAGCTGGACGCATACTCCAGCAACGCATATACCGCCTACGTCGAGGCGCGCGCTCGACGCGACCTTAACCTCGCCAATCCGGGCGAAACGGTCTTGCTCGTCCACTGGCAGGACCCACCTCCTGCGACCGGCTCGTCGCCCGAGCAGCCGAAGACCGAGGCCAGTAAGCCGAATTGGCAGCGCTGGTTCAACATCTTCGCCGGGGACTAGTCGGCGTCACAACAGCGCCACAACCGCAGTGATGATGCCCATCAACCCAGTGACGAGCAGCAGCACGAGTGTCAGCTTGCGGAACGCAGCCGCGTTCATCTTTCGCACGAGACGGTTACCGGTGAAGGTCCCAACGATCGCCGCCGGCGAGAGCCACAACGACGTCACAACATCGCTCTCGCCGACCGCGCCACTCAACAGCAGCAGCGGCAGGCTGGCGAAAGCGATCGCGACGAAGTAGGTCGTGACCGTCGAGCGAAATGCATTCTTCTCCAACTGCCGCGCAGACAGCAGCATCACAATCGGCGGGCCGGACAGGCCGGTCGAGGTCGCCAATGCACCGCTCGCCAGGCTAGCGGCGGCGACGACTGCCGGATTGCGCCCACCAACCGGTTGGAACCCGGCCAGCAGCGCGATCGAATACGCCGCGACGAACGTACCGGCGACGATCTTGAGCATGGTCGGATCGACATCCTGCAGAATGCGCGTGCCGACCGCCAGTCCGACGATCGCACCGGGCAGCAGCGTGAGCACCAGCCGCCAATCCAGCACGTTCCGACCGCTGATCATCACGATGCCGCTCGTCGCGATCGTGATGCAGATCATCAGCGCCACAACCGTATTCGGCTCATAGATCAGCAGGAGCGGTGGAACGCTGAGGAGCGCAAAGCCAAACCCGGTCATCCCGAAAATCACGCCGGCTATGGCCACAATTGCCATTGCGGCCACCAGAGCCACTATTCACCCTCCCCCAAAACCCCGCGGCGGCGCCCTGCCAGCTCGTCTGCTATTCTGCACACGTGGCCCGTGTGCGGCCCGAGCGATCCCGATGCAAAAAGGAGCGATCGAGCAGATGACACTGACCCCTGAACAGATTGAACAGGCGAACAAAGGCTTTCACCCGCTGATCGAAGAAGATCACCCCTACATCTTCATCGACTCATGTATGCAGGTCTGGCCCGATGCCGACTTTCCCAATGCCCATCGCCACGGCGTGACGGCCTACATGCTCACTGTCTGGGATCCGCACGCCTCCGCCGAACAGGCGATGGAAGACGCCATGTTCTGGCATCTCGTCGCACGGCGCAACCCTAACATCATCGTCGCCGAGACAGCCGATGACATTCGGCAGGCGAAAGCAGACGGCAAGGCTGCGTTCGTGTTGGCGGCCCAGGGTGGCGACTTCATCGGCAACCGGCTGCATCGCATCGAGGCGTTCTGGAAGCTCGGCCTGCGCATGATGCTGCCGGCCTACAACACGACCAACCTCATCTGCGATGGCGCTCTGGATCGCACATCGAGCGGCCTCACCCGCTTCGGCGAGCTCGTCGTCGACGAATGCAACCGCGTCGGTGTTCTGCTCGATTGCACGCACATCGGCAAGCGCGCGTCGCTCGATATTCTGGAGCGTTCGACCAAGCCGGTCGTCTTCTCACACTCCAACCCCAACGGCATCGTCCCGAACCCACGCAACATCGACGACGACCAGATCATGGCCGCCGTCGCGACCGGCGGCATGGTTGGGCTGGCTCCGTGGGGCCCACTGGTCATGAAGCCGGACACGACCCACTGGCCGACTGTCGACGACTTCATCGACCACGTCGATTACCTGTCCAACCTGATTGGCAACACCGACCACATCGGCGTCGGCACCGACATGTCGCTGGGCACCTATCCCGACCACTGGCACGATCCGTGGGGCGAGCCGGAGTACCCGGACGTTTCCGGCCGCTACGGCGAGTTGATCACGACCAATGTCCGCTCACCAATGCGCGCGCTCGACGGCTGGTGGAATTACCCGCAGGTCACCAATTTCATCGACCGGCTGCTGGCACGCGGCTACTCCGACGATGACGTCCGCAAGATCCTTGGCGAAAACTACCTGCGCGTGTTCGAGCAGGTCTGGGGGTAAGGCCCATAGCGAGGGGCGCGCAGCCGCGCTCCTCGCTCAACGCGAGCAAGCATCTGCGCAACGTGTCGCTGAGGCATGGCCGACTGAGTGGGTTGTCAATGCCAGGGTGTCGACCAGTTTGATCCGACAGCCATCCTTTTCTTCTGTCATCTTGAGGTCGCAACCGAAAGATCTCCCCTGCGTTGGACTGAGTCGAACGGGTGGGAGATCTCTCACTGCGGTTCGAGATGACAGGACAAGGAGTTGGCTGTCGGCCCGGACCGCTCACCATTGCTGGCATTGCCGAGTCGCTGGACTGGCAACCTCCATCTTCCCCTGGGGGCCGCGCTGCAACCTCGCGCGTCCGCTCTACAGGTTCCATGGCAGCTGCCGCAACTGGCTCCTCAGTTGCCCTGCCGCATGCCATCCGAGATCTTCTCTGCCACCGCGATGACCGGCGAATGCAGATTGCAGCGCGGCCCCCAGGGAAAAATCGACGCATCGACAACCCGAAGTCCACTCAGCCCATGGACTCTTCCTTCGGCATCGACGACCGCGGTCGGATCATCGGCTGGTCCCATCCGGCAAGTGCTGGATGGATGGAAAGTCGTGCTTGCCTCGCGCCGCAACACGTCGCGGATCGCGTCGCGGTCGTGCGCGATGTGGCGCTGCTCCTCCGGCATCTCGATCATGTCGGCTAATGGTGGTGTCGTCGCCAGCTGGTAGGCGATCTGGACACCGTCGATCATTGCCTCGATGTCGAGTCCGTCCGGATCGCTGAACCAACGATGGTCGATGTCGAGCGTCGCGTCCGGGTCGGTGCCCGTCAGCCGCACCCGACCCTTCGAGCGCGCATACATCAGTGAAATGCCGAAGCCGAACATCCACTGCCCGGTTGCGGCATCTTCGACCTCACGAGGATAGAGATGCAGGTCGATCTCCTCGTTCACCTGATTCGAGCGCGCCCGCATGACGACCTGGACGAACGCCTGCCGGTTCGTCTGCTGCCCAGCCTTGATCGGCCACATCGTCAGACCGCTGGTGTACGGCGAGATATAGGGGTGATCCAGCAGGTGCTCGCCGACGCCCGGCAAGTCGCGGACGAGCGGGATGTCCAGCTCGTGCAGGTACTCGGCTGGCCCGATCCCGGAGCGGAGCAGGATACCCGGCGACGCGTACGCGCCACCGCAGACGATGATTTCCGTCCCCTGCAGGACCGCGCCATCGGCAGTGAGCACGCCAGTCGCGCGTCCATCCTCCACGAGGACGCGATCCACAAGCGTCTCCGGAATGAGCGTCAGGTTCTCGCGATCCCGCGCCCGAGCGAGATAGGTCAGGGCACCATTCAGCCGGTAGCCGGTGTCGATGTTCTTTGGCGCACGACCGATCGAGGGAATCTGCACGTCGGTGCCCGCGCCATTCAGGTCATCGAGCCAGGCGTAGCCAAGCTCACGCGCCGATTCGATCAAGCGCACGTGCGACGCGCCAAGGCGGTCGAACGGCTCGCGGAACACATGGACCGGTCCGTCGTGACCATGCCAGCCTGCATCGCCTTCGCCGTCCGACTCGCTACGCAGGAACCTCGGGAACAGGTCGTCCCAGCCCCAACCGGGGTTGCCCATATCGCGCCAGCTGTCGTAGTCGATCCGTGAGCCGCGGAACCAGAGACAGGCGTTGATCGCGGACGAGCCGCCGAATACGCGCGCGCGCGGCAGCGCGTGCCCAACCGTCTGGTTCTCTGCAGTCGGCGCGTTGTGATAGCCCCACGTGTGCAGTTGCCACTCAGTCTCGTAGGGATAGAGGAGCTCGGGCGGCCACTGCGTCGGATCCGGTCCGTAGTCCGGGCCGGCCTCCACGAGCAGCACGCGGCGCTGCGGGTCTTCGGTCAGCCGCGACGCGAGGACACACCCAGCCGGCCCCGCGCCAACGATCACGACATCGAACGGTCGGTCACCGCTCGTCTGCTGCATATCTCTGCCCCCCTCCGAGTTGCAATCTCATGTGTACCCGCATGATACTGCGCCGTTCGTGCGCTCGCGTACCCTGTCCGATTGGGCATCGTCGTCCTGCACTGGACGCCGGTGTCGCGCATCCCAGTCAATGTCACACTCTCGTCGCACGACAAGAAGCGCAGGCGAAAGGCACGGCAGGCACAGTGGAGCCTCAGCTCATGGAGATTCCCAATGGCTTCTCGATTCGACGGCCAGACCTGAGTGACGCCGAGGTGATCGCGGCGCTGATCAATGCACGCTCGCGGTCGGAGATCGGCGTCGACCTGACCGACACCGATGAGGTCTTGCGCGAGCTGGGCGATCCGACCCGGAACCGGAGCGACGATAACTGGCTCATCATCGCGGAAGACGGCACGCTCGCTGCCCAGCTCCAGCTCTATGAATATCCGCCGTTTACCACCTTCGGGTTCGATGGCGATGTCCATCCGGCCCACACCGACAGGGGCCTCGGCAGGTACTTGCTGGAGACGATTGAGGCGCGCGCCCGCCGCGAAGCGCATCGCGCTCCTGCCGGTGAGCAGGTGCTGCTCCAGACGCGCGTCAGCTCGGTGGCGACCAGCGCGCAGGCACTCTTGTCGTCGGTCGGCTACGCGCACACACGCAACTGGCGGCGCATGGAGATCGACGCGACGATCGCGCCTGAACAGACGCGCGCTGTCGACGGCATCACCATCCGCACGCTGACCCGCGGCGTTGATGAACGACCGCTCTGGGAGACGATGGAAGCAGCATTTGCCGACCACTGGGGGTACGCGCCGATGCCGTTCGAGGAGTTCATGTACTACGAGATTGACGGCGTCAGCGATTTCGACCCGGCGCTCTTCTTCCTCGCCATGGACGGCGATCAGATTGCCGGCGCTGCAACCTGCCACCCGTCGCGCGGCGGCGACACGACACTCGGCTGGATCGGCGGCCTCGGTGTGCGTCGTGAATGGCGCGGGCGAGGTATTGGTCGGCAGCTCCTGCTGACTGCATTTGGCGAGTTTCATCGGCGCGGCCACAGCCGGGTCGGCCTGCATGTCGACGGCAGTAGCCTGACCGGAGCCGACCGCCTGTATGAGCGCGCCGGTATGCACGAGGTGCGGCACGACTACATCTTTGAAAAGGTCCTGCGCCCTGCTGCCAACCCCGAGCGCGAAGACGAGAAATCTCAACGTGCCGAAAGCAGCAAATGAGGCTACACTACCCTCCACTTGGGAAAAGACGACTGTCAGGGTTGAGGCAAGCGACGTCGACGACGCGTTAATCGTGGCAACACAACAGAACGCTTGAAAACGCGATGACCGAGTCCAGTTCTTCGACGACAGGAAATGACAACGACATGCTCCGCGCGATGCTGATGCAAGCGCCGACACCGTTCTGCGTGCTCAGCGGGCCGGACCACGTCTTCACGCTTGCCAACCCGGCCTACGAACAGGTGTCCGGGACTTCTGACCTGCAGGGTAAGTCCTTCATCGAAGCGTTTCCCGATCTTGAGGTGCAGGGGTTTCGGGAACTGCTTGATCGAGTCTATGAGACGGGCGAACCATTCGTTGGTCACGAGATAGCCGCTCGCTTTCGGCGCGACGTTACCGGAACGTCGCTCACGAGCTACTTCAATTTCGTCTGCCAGCCAATCCGCGATCAAGCTGGCGCGGTTAGCGATCTCTTTGTCCAGGTGGATGACGTCACCGATCAGGTACTTGCCCAGCGTGCGCTCGAAGCGGTTCTCGAACAGATGCCAGTTGGCATCGTCATCGCTGAAGCACCGGGCGGTCGAATCGTGGCGGCCAATTCGCAGGTGCAGCAAATCCTCAGGCACCCTGCATTCCCCTCAGACGACATCGAGAGCTACAAGCAGTGGACCGGCGTACGACCGGACGGCACCCCATTGCGCGGCGACGAGTGGCCGCTGGCTCGCGCACTGATGCACGGCGAGGTCGTGCGCGGCGAGGAGGTGCGGTACCTTCGTGGCGACGGCACCATGTGCTGGATCAGCCTGAACGCTGCGCCAGTTCACGACGCAGACGACGAGATCATCTCCGGCGTCGTCGCGTTCACCGATGTCACTGAGCGGCGCGAGCTGCTGGACGCCGAGCAATCCGCCCGTCGTGAAGCCGAGCACAGCGCCGAGCGACTCCGGCGTCTGCTGGCCATCACCTCAGCGCTTGACGACAGCGTCACTCGCGAGCAGGTTGGCGAGACGACGTTGCGCATGGCGCTTTCGACCGTCGGCGCTATCGCAGGCACAATCATCACCCGCACCGAGAAGGGTGAACTGGTTCAGATCGCTGCACTCGGCGACAACAACGGTCTCCCCACGCCATCACAGCCGGGGCCGATTATCGAGACGTTCCGCACCGGCCAGCCCGTATGGCAACGCCTGCGTGGCGAAAACGGCGAAGAGCGACGGGGTGGTGCGCTTGTTACAGTGCCGCTGGTTCAGCGTGGCAAAGTCACCGGCGTCATGTCGCTCAAGCTGACTGGTGCATCGTCACCCGCTGGCGACGACCTTGATGTTCTGGTCGGCATCACCGGCCAGGCAGCGCAAGCGCTGGAGCGCGCGCGGCTGTTCGATGCTGAGTCAGCAACGCGACGTTCGGCAGAGGAGGCGGTTCGCGCACGTGACGAATTCCTGTCGATCGCCTCGCACGAGCTCAAGACGCCGGTGGCCGCACTCAAGGCATCTGCCCAGCTCCTGTTACGACGACTCGAACGCGGTGATCTGGATCAGGAGCGGCTGGAACGCGCTTGCCGAATCATCAACGACACCGCCAATCGCCTGGGCCAACTGACATCCGAGTTGCTGGATGTATCACGACTCCGCACAGGGTTCCTCTTGCTCCAGATGGAGCAGCTGAATCTCGTTGACCACGTAACCGAAGCAGTCGAGCGGTTTGGACAGCTTTCGGAACGCCATGCGATCAGCCTCGAAATCAGCAACGATCCAATGTTTGTTGTTGCTGACGCTGTTCGCATCGACCAGGTGCTGAGCAACCTGCTCGATAACGCCATCAAGTACTCGCCAGACGGTGGACGTATCGAGGTCAGCGTCAATTGGGTCGATGACGGGTATCTGGTTACTATCCACGATGACGGCATCGGTCTGCCACAAGAGGCGCTGGAGTCGATCTTCGAACCATTCGGGCGTGCGCCAAACGCGACTCGCGGCTCATTCCCTGGCATGGGTCTGGGCCTGCACATCACCCGCAACATCGTTCTGCACCACAATGGGTGGGTGCGCGCCGAGAGCCCCGGCGAGGGCCAGGGCTCTACGTTCTTCGTCTGGTTTCCGGCAAACGATACAGGTTGGACTCGGTAGGGCAGACCACCATGCGCTCACACCGCGTGCTGTGTCCCAACGGTCCCGAGCTTCTTGCCCAGCCCATCGAAGCACTCAGCCAGTACCTGCACGACTCGGTCACACTCTTCGTGCGTGACGACGAGCGGCGGGCACAGTTGCGTCGTTGGATCGTTGCGCCCATCGTTGCGCAGGATGATGCCGCGCTCAAGCATCTGGTCCGACATCCACTCCAGCACGTCAGCTTTCTCCGGCGATGCGCGTGTTTCGCGATCGGTGACCATCTCGACACCGAGGAACAGGCCAGCGCCGCGGATGTCGCCGACGTTCGGATGTTCGCCCAACGCCGCTTCCAGCTCAACGCGAAGATAGGCCCCCATGTCGCGTGCCCGACCGGGCAGATCCTCTTCCAGCATGATGTCGAGGTTTGCAATTGCTGCTGCGCAGGACACCGGGTGGCCACCAAATGTCAGGCCATGCTGAAAACCCCACGTTCGCGCCGCAGCAACCGGCGCTGGCGTTCCTTCCTCGACCGCGCCAGCGAAGGCGTCAGCGACCGACTTGCGAACAAGCACGGCACCGAGCGGTGCGTACGACGACGTGATGCCTTTAGCAGTCGTGATGATGTCGGGCTCGACGCCATAGTAGGTGGAGGCGAAGAGTTCGCCGAGCCGACCGAAACCGCAGATGACCTCGTCCATGATCATGAGGATCCCGGTCTGATCGCAGAGGGCGCGTATCTTCTTGAAGTAGTCCATCGAGCCGGGTGGGATGCAGCCACCGGCGTTTTGTACTGGCTCGGTGATGATCGCTGCAATCTGGTCCGGCCCCTCAAACTCGACCAACCGCTCAATCTCGTCGTAACACATCAGGTTGCAGGCCGACTCATTGCGGCAATATGGGCAACGATAACGATGCGACATCGGCGCGTGGCGCGCACCAGGCACGAGCGGGCCGAACGACGCACGCGCGTCGGTCAGCCCGTTCACCGATAACGCTCCGAGCGTCGTGCCGTGGTAGGCGACGCGCCGTGACACTGTCTTCCAGCGATGTGGGAAGCCGCGCAGCGTTTGATACTGCTTCGCCAGCTTCAATGCTGTCTCAACAGACTCGGAGCCTCCTGAGGTGAAGAAGACGCGCGCGTCGCCACCAACCGGTGCAAGATCGCTCAGACGATCCGCGAGGACCGCAGCAGGCACGCTCGCCTGGCCAAACGGGTTCACAAATGGCATCGCCTCGGCCTGCGCCATCATCGCCTCAACGATGCGCGATCGTCCGTAGCCGGCATTGACGGAATAGATCCCGGCCAGGAAGTCAAGGTAAGACTTACCTTCAGTGTCCCAGACTGTCGTGCCCTGTCCGCGAGACAGGACGAGCGGGCGATAATCGGGGTCGGCATACTCCTTCATCTGCGTGAAGTGCAACCAGAGGTTGTCACGAATGGCAGCCCGCACCTGCGCATCGTCGTAGTCGTAGCCTGGTACCTGGGTCGTCGGATCGGTTGGCGGTGCAGTCATTGATGACTCCCTCGCTGTCGGCGCACTTAGCACCACGAGATGAACGTTCTGGAAAACGCACACTAGCACGATTCGGAGGACCGCGCGAGACAGATGCTACCGAACGACAACGCGCCAGAGCGGCGACCGCTGATCGGCGACGCTGAACCAGACCTCGTTGCCTACCCACACCGGATGGGCCGCGCCGGCCAGATCGGCAGTGACATCACGCACGGACCGGCCATTGCTGGCCGCGACGATGATGTGGCTGTTGTTGCCGATCGCCACCCAGCGGCTGTCGTCTGACCACGAGATCCCGGCACCAAGGCCGCTACCAGTGAGCTCAATCGGCGAGGTCAGATCGTTAAGCTCGACGATGGCGACCGTATCACGCAGATCGCGGTCCGGCTCGTTCGACCGGTAATGTCGGGCGCGATAGGCGAGCTGGGTGGCATCCGGGCTGACGGTGAGCTCGCGCATGACGACGCCGCGATCGCTCCCCCGGCCATCCAACTGCACCAGCGGCTCGACTTTTGTGCCGCCATTGCCGAGCACAACGCGCAGCAGCGTTGCCTGCTGCGGCATGCCGTCGGCCCAGTCGTCAGGTCGGGAATACAGCAGTGTGTCATCGGAGATCCAGGCTGCCTGCAGCGGGATCGACGGGATTGCATCGGCCGGGATCGACCAGCTGGCGACCAGCTGCGGCTGGCTGCCCCAGCGCGCAACCCAGAGTCCAACCTCATGGCGATTGTTATCCTGGAGGAAGAACGACATCGCACCGCCGCTCGGTGACAGCAGCGGACGAGCGTAGTGCTCGTCACCGTTCTCTACCAGTCCGACCGGATCGAAATGCTGAAAGTCGATCGCGGTCACGATATCGGTGTTGCTGGCGCTGAATCCGACGAGGCGGTTAGCGTTGACCGTGAAGGGCACCGTGCCAAAGATCATCCGGCTGTCCGGCGTCCACGAGAAGTCGGTTGCGTCGCCACTCACCTGCCGCCAGGAGCCACGCTCCAGATCCCAGATGACGGGGATGTTGGCATCGCCATCGTAGAGCAGCACAAAGCGACCGTCTGGAGAAACACTGCTGTCGGCGCTCGTCTGCAGCCCCCGGTTCGCCAGTCGGATCGGCTCGGGAGCGGTGATCGTCGGATCGTTGGGCAGACGCTCGATCTCCGCGGCAGTGATGCGATCCTCCGGCAGCCAGGCGAGCAGGCGGCTCGACGTGTCGAGCCAACCACCGGCAATGTCGCGCTGCCCGTCGCTGTCGAAGCTGACCAAGGCTGCACCAACGTCTCCGCCCGGCAGTGTCATCGACGGCTGATCCGAGGCAAGTGAGAAGAGGCGGCGAATCGGCAAAACCAGCTGCGAGCCATCCGGCGACCAGACGCCAGCTGACGGCCAGCCATCGTGCTCGTCACCGGGCAACTCCGTCTCAAGACCCGTCTGCAGGTCGACGCGGAAGTACGAAACGGCACTGCCGCCCTGCTTTCCTTCCGCCGTGACCAGCGACTGTCCGTCTGGACTAACTGCGATCATCGTGATCCCAGCATTTGCTGATCGGCCTTCGACAACCGTCGATGTCTCACCGGTTCGATTGATCGCGAGAATCGATGCATCGTCGAACGCCGGTTCATCGCCGCTACCGAGAACAACCGCGGCATACACGGCGTCGCTGGCTGGCGACCACACTAACCCGCCGACCATGGCATCGATCGACTGAATCAACTCGCCAAACCCATCTTCGGATACGGGGTATAGATTCAGATTGCCAATCCGAGAACCTGCCCCATCGATGCTCACGACTGCTACGAGCGTTCCGTCCGGCGATGCGTAGGCGTAGCCAACATCACCGCGCATCAACTCGCGGACAGCACCATCGTGAACATCGACTGCAACGAGGCTCATCTCGGCCCGTCGGCGCTCTTTGTATGAGTCGTTGGTCTCACCGTTCGCCATGATTGGTGCTTCGAGCATCATCAACGCATCATTGCCGATCCAGCCAACCGGCCAGCGCAGGGGTGCTTCGCTGCTCCAGGTTGGAGCCCCGATGAGATTCCCCTGCAGGTCGAATACGTTGACGCTGAAGATCAGCTCTGACGGGGACGAAGTTTCCTGGCGCACGATTGCAACCCGGTCAGCCGCCGGAGACAGCAGCGGCCATTGCGATTCGCCGTCCGGAGCGGGGACGAGCATTTGACGCCTGCCGGTGGCCATGCTCTGCGCATCGACCTGGCCGTTCGGCCCTGCCAGAACCAGCCAGCCGCTCAGTTCATCTGGCTGAACAGTGAGCGCTGAAACACGGGTGCTCGGTCGAGTTGTCAACCAGTCGAACGCCACCAGAGCGCCGACCGCCAGAAGCGCGACCGTGGCAACGAGCAGGACCGGCATGACGATCTCGCGCCGCATGAGTGACGGCTTACGCGGTGTCAGCGGCGCTGTCTCGGCAGTGACACCGAGGCGGTCCATCTCCGTCTGCAACCAGGCATCGACATGTTGCGATCGGTCAATCGCCTGTCGGCAGTTGTCGCACACACGCGCATGGGTGATCAGGGCAACGCGGTCGTCGGGATCGGCAGACGGGTCGGAGTACTCGCCGATCGCCTCTCTGAAGCGATCGCACGCGTTCCCGATCGGACGGTCCAGCGCACGTCGGCCAGCGAAGAGACTCGCGGCGACCTGCTCCGGCGACGCCTTGAGCATCTGGCTGATCGCCAGGACATCGAGATCCAACCCGACTTTCGCGATCAGGTGGACGGCGTCCTCCGGCCGCACCGCGCTCGCAGCCCCGAGCGGCGTCGGCAGTAGCGTACTGCGACGACCGGGAAGGCGACCCAGCAGCCGGTCGATGGTCAGGCGCGTGCGCACCGCTGAGAGGACACGCCCGATGCCGGCCAGATCGTCGTCGCTGGCCACGCGCGCAGCGAAGCCATCCGCCGTCGGTCCGTCGAACGCCAGACGCAGCGCAGTACGTAAGCGCTCTACAGCGTCGTCGGGCGACGGTGGGGCGATCTGAGATGCGTCAGCCTGATGAGCCATATCTCTCCTGCTGCGCGGTCGGCCTGCGTCTAGATACCGAGCATGCTCTGCCGCGGAGCTGGATACCAGCAATCGGTCAATTCAAGCGCATCAATCATCATGCGCGCATTGGTAACGCCATAGTTCTCAACATTGTTGTTGAAGATGATATGGAGATTGTCTGCCTGGTCGACGAGACTCCGTGCGACCACGGCCAGATCGTCGATTTCCTGCTGCGAATAGAGGTAATTGAATCGCTCGCGTGTGGTCGCACCGGGCCGTGCCCACGTCTCGGCGTTGCGCCCGTGCAGGCGCATGTAAGCCAGGTTTGCGTTTGTCACGACCGGAACCAGCGGGACGGTGCCCTGCCCTGCTTGCGGCTCATCGACTGCGACAGCCGATAGTCCCAAGCCGCGCAAGTATTCGAGCGTGTCGTCGCGTCGGACCGGTGTGAGCCAGCTCCGGTTGCGAAACTCGATGACGAGCAGATCGTCGGGCATCGCCTCGACACAGCGCGCAATCCAGTCTCGGTTCATGGTGTTGTCGTCGAACCACGGTGGGAACTGAAACAGGATCGCTCCGAGCTTGCCGGCAGCGCGCAGCGGTTCGTACGAGCGCTGAAACGCGGCGAACAAGTCCGGTGTCGCCTCCTCGTCGCGCTTATGTCCAGTGAGTGTCGCGTAGGCCTTGACGTTGAAGATGAACCCGGGCGGTGTCTTCTCCGCCCAGGTTCGGTAGTTGCGCTCCGGCATGATCGAGTAGTAGCTGGAATTCACCTCAACCACCGGGAACTGCTGGGAGTAGTACGCGATCCGATCCCCCGGCTTCGTCCCTTTCGGATAGAACTCGGGGTGATCGGACCACGCCGCTGTACCGACGCGCAGGCGCAGTCGATCGGTGTCCATCGCACTACTCCTCGGCGGGTCGGTCGGGCTCGTCGGATGCGGTCGCTTCTGCCGCCTTCGGTTTCGTTCGACGACGGCGAACCGGCTTCGGCTTCTCCGGCTCGGCTTCCGGCGTCGCCTCAGCAGCAGGCGCGGCGGCTGGTTCAGCCTCGCCGGGCGCTGCGTCCACGACAGACCCCGCCTCTTCCGCCGCCTTCTTCGTTGTTCGACGGCGTCGGGTCGGCTTGGGCTTTTCCGGTTCCGCCTCGGTGGTCGGCTCCGGTTCGGCAGGAGGCTGCTCCTCTGCAGCGGCAGCTTCCGGTTCGGCGGCTTTCTTCGTCGTTGTCCGTCGCCGTCGGACTGGCTTCGGCTTCTCCGCCTCAGCCTCAGCAGCTGGTTCTGCCTGCTGTACTGCTTCCTCAGGCACGGTCGCCGGTTCCGTCGCGGTCGCCGCTGGCTTCCGCCGACGCCGCACTGGCTTTGGCTTTTCGACCGGCTCAGCAACGGTTTCGGCCTCCGGTTCGGCGGGTGAGGCAGGTTGTTCAACCACCTCAGTCGGCTCAACCGGCGCAGGCTGAATGGCTGTTTCCGGTGAAGCGGCGAGCGCGCTGCTGTCATCAGCGCTCTGCGTCTCGACAGCAGCGGCATCCACCACTGCCGACTCAGGCGCCGACTCTTCGGCGCTCGATTGCGCTTCTATCGACTGCTCCGGAGCTGCCGGAGATTCGGAGACAACGCCGTTGGTGTCTGCCTCGTGGTCATCCCCGTTCGACGTTGAGCGCGACAGATAGCGTGGCGGGATGACATCGCGCCAGTCGTCGTCGAGCCCCTCGTCGGTCACGCCATAGAAGACGTGCAGGTGATCGTCGTGGCGATGAACGAGGTTGTAGCGCACGTCGCCGCCGCGCGGCTTGTACGCCTTCCAATAGCCACGATCTCCATGCCAGGTCACATCTTCGTCACGCGCAGGATGGAGCTCAAGTTGCGTGATCGCGTAGCGCCACAGTCGCCGGGCCGAATCGCGGGTGACGTTGTGGACGATCTTCAGGTTCCGCAGGTCGCGCATCGCATGATAGATGACACCATCTGCTTCGACCGTGTCGACTACCTCTACGCCCGTCCGTGGAAACGGTATGTCATTGCAGACGACGACATCTCGCGCTGACGGCGCAGGGGACACCGACGCCACCGGCTCCGGCTCCGGCTCGGGGGACATCGTCGCGTCTTCGCTGACATCGGCGGCACCGTCGTGATGTGCCGAATCAACTGCTTCCTCGGATGTTGCCTGATGCGCCTGGCTGCTGCGCCCTCGACCGCGTCTCCGCGAGCTACGCGACCGCGTCGGTTCAGGCGCTTCCTCGGCCTGCTCCGGCGCAGTCTGCACGGCTTGCGCGACCAGCTCCGGCAATTCACCGCGCTCGATCTTCAGCCCGTCCACGACAAGCTGGACGATCTCATCGCGCATGGCGACGGTCGTCTCGCCCTCCTGTCGGACGTAGATCGTACTCGGCAGAACGGCGTATGGCATGTCGTCGCCGGCCGGGATCTGGACAACGATGATCTGCTTCGAGTCTGTGTCCTGTATATCAATGCTGCCAGTGATCTGCGGCGTGATGTAGCGCGCCAGATCCTCAGCGATTGCACGCGCGTGCTCGGGAGCTTGCTCGACGCCCGCCACCGGGTCCTTCGGCGTTGCCGAGATGCCGACGTAGATCGTGCCACCGTTGCCGTTGGCGAACGCCGCCGCATCGCGCACAACCGGGCTGAGTCGTCCGCGACGCGGCACGAGCTCGTGGAACGACTGCACGATCGTCTCGCCCTCAGCGCGCGCGATCCGGATGAAGTCGTACGGGTCATGCTCCGGTCGATACGGTCGCACGCGGTTGAAGCTGTCCGAGCGGAACAGTTCCTTCAGCGCCGCGAACGACACCTCCGGCACCAGCACCTCGGTCATTCGGTCGCAGACGCCCAGGTTGCTTTCGCGATTCGGGTCGCGGTTCAACCGATGCGCGTCCGAACCCTGGATGATGTGCATTCGGCGTGGGTATTCCGGCTTGGAGCCATTGAAGAACCGCGCCGTGCTGCGACGACTGCTGGAATCCAGGTCGGTTGCTTCGAGTGCATCGATGTATTGACTCTGGGTGAACGCGATCTTCGTCTGCCCGCCAAACGGCAGGTTCTGCATCGCAACGCCGTGGGTCGAGTTGACGTGCGCCGGAATGACGAGCGCGCCAACACGATCCAGTGTCTCGTAGGCCGTTAGCACATCAACGGTCGCGCCGACTTCGCTGGTCCCCAAATCAATGCGATCTTCAGGAACGTTGAGTTCCAGCAGCGTGTGCTCGATCTGACGGATCGAGGTACCTTCGGGAAAGATTGCGAGGATATGGAAGCCGAACGTAGCAGTCAGCTCAAATCCCGGCAACACCCGGATGTGCTTCAGAATCCGTCGATAGTCATCGAGTCGGCGTTGTTCCGTCGGAGACAGGCGTTCGAGTGCTTCGAGCAGCTCAAGGTCTTCGATTTCCCGCCACATGTTCGCATAACCACGGACCGTGTTGTGGTCGGTAAACGCAATCATGTCAGCACCGCGCGCCTCGGCCTTGCGCAAGATGTCCAGATAGGTGATATCCGGATCCTGATAGTCGATTGAGGCCGGTGTATGCAAGTGCAGATCGATGCGCCGCCACGCCAATTCGTGCTGGTCACGTTGGCTGCGATCACCGGAGCGGGAGCGTCTGCTCCTGCTCAATAGATGGATTCCCTTCTCCAAAAATAAGTAGTCCGGGTCCAATATCGCCCGGAGCCGTGGGCGAAAATAACCGCCACACTGACGCAAAGTATATCAACCAGCGATATTCCTGATACTGCTGATGCATCAGGCCAAATGCCATCATCGTGTTAGACTCGGGGCGCTTGCCCGTCGCGATGCTTCTCACGACCGCTGGCAGGTATTTCGATCGATCGTGGTGAGGTGCTGGATACTGCATGTCGATCTACATCGTGCTCGACATTCTGCTCGTTCTGCTTATCCTGCTGCTGACGCCGATCGGGTTCTGGCGTGGGCCGGTGAAGGAACTCTTCGTCACGCTCGGCATCCTGTTCGGCGTGCTCATTTCCGATTACTGGGCGCGGCCGTGGGGCAACGATCTGGCGGACATGACGTCGCTGACCCCCGGAGCCGGTGCGTTCCTGGTCGCGATGATCTTCCTCATCACCTCGACCTTCGTCCTCGGCTACGGCCTCGGGGCGACGCTGGCACCCGCACGCCACAACACGATGACTCGCGTTCTCGGTGCGGGAGTCGCTGCGCTGAATGGTGCACTCATCCTGTCGTTCGCGCTGCAATACATCCGCCTGTTTCTGCTTTCTGACATCAACGAGGAATCGCTCAACAAGTCCGCGGTGACGCGCTTCCTGCTGAACGACATCGGCTGGATCCTGCTCGTCGCGGCCATCGTGGCAATCCCGGTGCTGATCTACGTGCTGGCGACCGGCTACCGCGTCTACGCGCTCTCGTCAGACGATCCGCGCATCTACACGACGACGGCAACGCCGATTGCCGGACGTGGCCGTGGCAATACGCGCGAAACCGCGAACCCGCCGCGCGTGCCGGTGTCGAGCCGTGGCGAGCATCCGGCTTACAAAGCCGAGCCACCAGTCCACGAACAGCCGGTGAGCCGCGAAACGCGGCCAGTCGTCGTGACGGAG
>JAMLIA010000048.1 GCA_023954495.1 Thermomicrobiales bacterium
GATCTGGCCAACTTCATCAAGCGCGAAGAGGAACGCCTGCGCCGCGAAGTCGCCACGTTGAGACTGCGGCGACGACGACTGCTCAGCTCGGTCGAAGGCCGACGGCAGGAGCTGACAAAAGCGTCCGACTGATGCCTTGACGTCGTATTACGATACGATGATCGCCTTGCAGTTTCGCTATAGACAGCAAGACAGACTTTCCGTACGATGCCAGACGCTTGCCGTCTGGTAGGCGGACGTGGGAGTCGGGTGTTGCGAAGAGTGGAGGATCAACCGTGGGCGACGACCTGGAACGGGTCCGCAGTACATTGCAGAACGCGCGTCAGACGCGGATGTCTCGGCGTGGCTTTCTGGGGAAATCAATCATTGGCGCGGCAGGGCTGACCGTCCTCGGTGGCCTGTTGGCGGCTTGCGGCGGTGACGACGAGGAGACACCGGCAGCGGCAACCAGCACGACCGCACCGGAGTCCGGCGCCGAGCCGACATCCACTGAGGCTGCTGCTGAAGAGAGCCCAACAGAAGCTCCCGAGGCGACGGAAGCAACCGAAGAGGGAAGCCCCGAAGCCGAAGCGACCGAGCCGGGATCACCGGAGGCCGGTGGCGGCACGCGCATCGACGGTGGCGACCGGCTGATGGGCAAGGATATTGAGGAGCCGGGGCAAACCGGCGGAACGCTGATTCAGGCTGATAGCCTCGATATCCGCACGCTGAACCCGATCCTGCAGAACGACGTGCCGTCGGGCAACGTCATTTCACTCATCCTCGAGAGCATGATCGAAACCAATCCGGATTCGCTGGAGCCGACTGGCAACCTGGCTGTCTCCTGGGAGGTGAACGAGGACGCCTCGGAATGGACGTTCTATCTGCGCGATGGCGTGACCTGGCACGACGGCGAGCCATTCACCGGACAAGACGTCAAGATGACGTACGACCTGTTCATGAACCCGGACAGCGGCTCGAACCAGACATCGACGTTGACCTCGAAGATCGACACTGTCGAGCTGATTGATGACTTCACAGTTCACTTCAAGCTGAAGCTGCCAGTCGTTGACTTCCCGATCGACTCGGGCAGCTTCCGCATTCTGGCAAACCACGTCTGGGGCGACATTGAGCCTTCCCAGGTTCAGCAGGATCCAGGCTCGACCGGCAACGATCCGTCGCGGGTCGTTGGCACTGGGCCGTTCAAGTTCAAGGAGTGGATCACCAGCGACCACGTGACGCTGGAGCGCAACGACGACTACTGGGATGGTGCCCCGGCGCTCGACGAGTTCATCTACAAGATCGTGCCGGATACGGCATCCGCCATTCAGCAGCTGAAGACGGGCGAAGTTGATGTCTATGTCGGTGTCGAAGGATCGCAGGTTGCGGACTTCGAGAACACCGATGTGAACATCGAGGTCTACCCGCAGCTGAGCTTCACGTTCTACGGCACGAACATGGACGAGTCGATCACGACGAAGTTCGTGGACGCAAAGGTGCGTCAGGCGCTGATGTATGCGCTCGATCGCCAGGCGATCGTCGACAACATCTACTTCGGTTACGGCGAGGTCGCCATCGGAACGCTGCCAACCGCATCGTGGGCGGCGAACCCGGAGGGCATCGAGCCGGACCTGCGCTACGACTACGACCCGGACAAGGCCAACGCCCTACTGGACGAGGCCGGCTGGATGGCCGGGAGCGATGGCGTCCGCGAGAAGGACGGCCAGCGCATGTCGTTCGACATGTATGGCATCTCCGGCAACAACATCGCCGTGCAGTCGTTGCAGGCGATGCAGGAGTACTGGAAGGCTGTTGGCGTCGAGATGACGCCGCAACCGGAGCCGTTCCAGCAACTCGTCTCGCGCATCACCGAGACGTTTGACTTCGAGATCTTCCTCGTCGGATTCAGCTGGGATGCGACGCCGGATCAGTCGGCGATGTGGGCCTGCGATTCGTACAAGGCGGGCTTCAACATGGTCAAGTACTGCAACCCGGAGGTGGATGATCTGCTGAAGCAGGCGGCGGCAGAGCCGGACAAGCAGAAGCGCATCGAGCTCTACACCGAGTTCCAGAACAAGCTGCTTGTCGACATCCCGATGGGTGTGACGGTGTTCAGCCAGGGCATCACCGGCGTCAACAAGCGCGTGCACAACTTCTTCCCGAGCCAGCAGAACACCCGGTTCAACGCTGAGACCTGGTGGGTCGAGCAGTAGGAGCTCGGCGCTTCAGATGGGATCAACGAGGGCGGCCAGATGGCCGCCCTCGTTCGTTGTCTGCCGGGGCAGATGTTACGGGCTAATCGTGGGGTTCCTGCCACTCGATTGCTTGCTCGACGGTGGCGACTGCCTGGATCAGCTCCCAGACGACTGCGTTCTGGCTACGCCGCAGTTCGTTGAGCAGCACCTGTCTCGCGTCAGCATCGGCGTCCGGAAGCTGCAAGGCACTGGCGAGCGCCGGGAGTGTGGCGATGGCGCGGGCAGGATCCTGGCGGAAGCGCCCGTCCTGCGTGTAGCCGAGCGTGACGAGAATGCGAGCGATGTCAACCTGGGCATCGTTGGCGGCAGTGCGCCGGTCTTTATCGTCGCCGATTGTCGTGAACATCTCGTACATCTCGTCGAGCGCATCACGCAACGCTTCGAGCGCGTCCTGCGTCGGCTCCAGATCAATGTCGTGTCCGGCAGCGTCCTGATAACGGGAGACGGCGGCGCGTAGCTCGTCGACGGTCGCGCGGTAGTCGAAAGGCAGAACTGGCGCATTGACCGTGCGGACGATGGCGGTGGCGTAGACACGCATGTCGCGGAGCAGGTTGTCACGGTCGGCGACGTCGAGCGTGTCGTCTTCGGTGTGCCAGGCGATGTTGCCGCCGCAGCCACCAACCGGGTAGTAGCCCTTCTCGGCGACGAGGTCCTGCGGCATGGTCGAGGAGAGCATGAAGTAGGTCGTGACGCCGAGGTTGTTGAACGAGCAGTCTCCGGCGCGCAGGACGTGGCCCTCGCCGGAGGAGTCCAGGCCGGTGACGTCGCGGATGACCGACTGCGCGAAATCGCCCGCCTCGCTCATCCACGACACGTTTTCGTAGACCGACGCCCAACGGCAGCCGGGAGAGTCGCAGTTCACGTGGGCAATGCAATGCTGCAGGATGTCGTGCGCGTACTCTTCGGCGTACCAGGTTGAGCCGGCGTAACGGCCGTGCGAGTGGCCGCTCCACCAGGCTACGCGGATCGCGCGGTCCAGCTTGTCGCTATGGTTGCTGAAGACACGAGCCAGCTCCAGCAGGGTCGCGTCGCCGGTGGCGTTGTCGCCGACGCCGACGTGCCACGAGTCTATGTGGCCGTGAAAGAGCAGAAAGTCGTCGGACTCGTTGCGTCCGGGGATCTCAGCGACGACGACCGGGATCTGCCGCCAGCTGGTGTCGGTCTGGTTGGAGAACGCGACGCGTACCGGGCCACTCGCGAGCATGTCTATGAGCGCCTGCCCGTCCGGGCGGTTGATCGCCAGGATCGGGACCGGCGGCGTGCGATCGGTCGAGGTGAGGTCGGGTGAACCCCAGCTCGTCGTCGTAATGCCTTCGTGGATGCGCTCGCCCGGATTGATGAACAGCGCGGCGACTGCGCCAGACCCGGCGAGATCAAATCCGCGCGCGGCTATCCCGAGTCCCTCGGTCATGACGATCTTACCGCGCAGGTCCTGGCCGGCAGCGGTGCGCTGGTCGGAGAACAGCTCGTTGATTCCTGCCGCCTGGGAGCCGGGGATGTAGACGAGTTCGGCCTCGACTTCTTCGCCGGCGGTCGTCGGCGAGAAAGAAGGCGTTTTGACGGTGAAGCTGCGTCCGGCAGGCCCAATAGTCCGCAGGGTCGCCGGGCCGGGCAGACTGATCAGGCAGGTCGGGTGGTGGACCGCGTGCTCGATTCCCCAATCGGTGAGGCGGGTTGTGATGTAGTCCACCGCGCGCGCCTCGTCGTCGGAGCCGGAAAGGCGCGTGAGCGTGCTGAATTGCTCGACGAGCGCCCAGGGCTCATCAAGCGAAATGTCGGCCAGGATGGCAGCCTCGGTGGCAGGGTCACGCCAGGCAGGGTCCATGTGCTCTTCCTCCGGATGTGGGACGGATAGATGGCGTCATTGTACGCGGACACGCTGACACCTGGGCTGCAGCCGTGCGCGACACACACACGGCTGCAGCTCGGACTGATCAGGAATCTCGCGTTTCCACGTCCGGATCCAGGTAGCGGTCGAACCAGCCGACCAGTCGCTGGAGCAGGTCAAGCTCGAAGGCGCGCTCGTGGAAGGCGTGCCCTTGACGCGGGTACGAGGCCATTTCGGCATCGGTGCCGCTCGCCTTGACCGAGTGATAGAGCTCGGTGCCCTGCGTCACCGGTACGCGCACGTCGGCCTGTCCGTGCAGAACCAGCGTCGGCGTGGTGCCCTTGCCGGCATAGCGCAGCGGGGAGTGGAACCATGGGCGATCCGGGTCGGCATTCACCACGCCGACATCCCACTCATCGTACGGGCGGATGTCGGTCGTGCCGATCTTGGAGACCCAGTTCGTGCAGGCAGCCCCCGCGACGGACGCCTTGAAGCGGTCGGTATGACCGATCGCCCAGGCTGCCATGAATCCGCCGAACGACCAGCCGCAGATGCCGAGTCGATCCGGGTCGGCGACTCCGCGTTCGATGAGCATGTCGATGCCGGTCATGATGTCATCGAAGTCACCACCGCCGAAATCGAAGCGATTGATGCCGGTAAACGCGCGACCGCGCCCAGTGCTGCCGCGCGGGTTTGGCATGAAGACGGCATAGCCTGCGGCGGTCAGGATCTGGCCCCAGTCGTGCCAGGTGCCGTGGAACCAGTTACCCCACTGCCAGGTCGGGCCACCATGAATCGCCGCGACCAACGGGTAACAGGCATTGAGATCGCTACCCGGCGGTAGCATCAGCCAGCCGTGGATGACCATACCGTCACTCGCCATCCACTCAATCGACTCCATGTCGGACAGATCAACGCCACGGATCTGCGGGTTCAGGTCGGTCAGGCAGACGAGATCACCACCGAGCGGACCGGCGTATATGTTGGCCGGATGATCGGGGAACGCCCCGGCGACGGCGATCATGCCGTTTCGGACATCCCAGCCGGCACGCGCTTCTACCCAGGCGTCAGCGAGCGCTGGGCCCAACGAGAGCTGCTCCCATTCCGGGCTGTCGGCTACGCCGCGATCAATACGGGTGCGCTGGATCTCGACGGAGTGAACGAGCAGGTCGTCACCAACGAAGAGCGCGGCATTCGGGGTCATGTCGCGGTCGTCGATGATGGTGACAGCGCCGGACGCGACGTCGACGACGATGACGTTGGTTGCGTCACGCTGGGATACCTGTGCCCCGATCACGGCGATGCGGCGACCATCGTCAGACCAGAGCGGCGTGCCGGGGAAGCTGCACAGGCGCAGCAGCTCGCGCTGCCCGGTGCCATCGACGGCGCAGACAACGAGGCGGACATTGTCCCAGGCGTCGGCCAGCGCGTCAGTGTCGGAGATCAGCGCGGCGATCGTCGCGCCATCAGGCGACCAGGCGAAGCCCCAGACATGGCAATCGCGCGGCCCAATGACCTCGGGCGGCCCGCCGGTGACGGGAACCTGTGCGAGTCCGCGAGGGCGTGCGAGCGTGCTTTCGAGGCGAATCTCCTGCGGCAGGTCAGGCTCGCCGGCCAGCGCCTTGCGTCGAGCGGTGAACGCGATTGAGCGGCCATCCGGGGCGAACGTCGGGCTGGAAACGCCGCCATCGATCTGAGTCAGGCCGAGTGGTTCACCACCGCCGACCGGGACAACGTGTAGTTGCTGCGTGCCCTGCTGAGCACGATCGGACAGGAACGCGACGTTCGAGCCGTCAGGCGACCAGGTTGCGGCCGTGTTGTTGTGGTTGCTGCCGGTGAGCGCACGCGGGAAGCCTGAGCCATCTGCGGGGACGACGAAGATCGTGCTGGTGCGGGCAGATGTGCGGTGGCCGATCGGCTCGACGCGATAGAGAACGTGGCTGCCGTCCGGCGACAGCCTGATCTCGGACGGGACACGCAGGTCGACGGCCATTTCTGGAGTGTAGGGTCTGGACATGCAATCTCCATTCTGGGGTGCGGTCGGCATGGGTTGGGCGAACAGATGCGCCGTGTCTGACTATCAAAGGCAGTCAGACACGGCGTTGGACGGTACGGGTCAATCCTGCGTTGGACCGAGGTAGCGCTCAAACCAGCCGACGAGGCGCTGGAGCAGGTCAAGCTCGAAGGCGCGCTCGAAGGCGTGGCCCTGGCGCGGGTAGGAGACCATTTCGGTATCGACCCCGGCGGCCCGGAGCGCGTTGTAGAACTCGGTTCCCTGCGTCACCGGGACACGCACATCCGCCTGACCATGCACGATCAGCGTTGGTGTGGTGGCGTTGCGGGCGTAACGGATCGGCGATCGCTCCCATGGGCGGTCCGGATCCTCGTTTACGGCACCGAGGTTCCACTCATTGAACGGTCGAATATCGGTCGTGCCGATCTTGGAGACCCAGTTCGTGCAGGCCGCGCCGGCGATGGCGGCCTTGAAGCGGTCGGTATGGCCGACGGTCCAGGCGGTCATGAATCCGCCGAACGACCAGCCGCAGATGCCGAGTCGATCCGGATCGGCGACGCCGCGCTCGATGAGCATATCGACGCCGGTCATGATGTCCTCGAAGTCACCACCGCCGAAGTCATAGCGATTCGCGCCGGTGAATGCGCCGCCACGTCCGGTGCTGCCGCGCGGGTTGGGCATGAAGACGGCGTAGCCGTGCGGCACAAGGACCTGACCCCAGTCGTGCCAGGTGCCATGGAACCAGTTACCCCACTGGGCCGATGGACCGCCGTGGATGACGGAGATGAGCGGCAGCGGGCCGGAGCTCGCGTCGTGGTCTGGCGGCAGCATCAGCCAGCCGTAGACTACGGTGCCGTCGGTCGACTTCCACTCGAGCGGCTCCATGCCGACCAGATCGACGTCGCGCAGTTGCGGGTTCAGGTCGGTCAGGCGCTTGGCTGCGCCACCGAGGGCACCGGCGTAAACGTTCATCGGATGGTCAGCGAAGGCTGCGGCCACGGCAATACGTCCTGCGCGCACATCCCAGCCACCACGCATATCGACCCAGGCTTCGGAAAGCTCCGCGCCGAGATCGACCGACTCCCACTCCTCGCCACCCGGATCAACGCGATCGACACGGGTGCGCTGCGTCTCGACTGAGTGGACGACGAGATCGTCTCCGGCGAACGCGACGGCGTTCGGTGACATGCCGCGGTCGTCGAGAACGGTCACGTCGCCAGTGGCAACTTCGACGATGTAGACATTGCGCGAATCATGGTTTTCGGCGACCGAGCCGACGGCGGCGAGATAGCGCCCGTCCTCGGACCAGATCGGTGGAGCCGGAAAACCGGTCAGGCGCAGCAGCTCGCGCTCGTCAGAGCCATCGACGTTGGTGACGACAAGCCGGACGTTGTCCCACGAGTCGGCCAGATTCTCGGTGTCGGAGATGAACGCGGCGATCGTCTGGCCATCCGGCGACCACGCGTAGCCCCAGACGTGTCCCTCGCGCGGACCGATCGTTGTGTGCGGGCCGCCGGTCGGGGCGACGCGGGCGATGCCGTGGGGCCGCCATACTTCGCTGGCGACGCGGATCTCCTTGCGCGGATCGTCTTCTCCGGCCAGCGCCTTGCGGCGCGCGGTGAAGGCGATCGATGCGCCATCGGGAGCAAACGCAACGTTGGAGACGCCGCCGTCGAGATTGGTCAGCCGCAGCGGCTCGCCACCTGTCGAGGGGATGACGTGAAGCTGCTGGCGACCGCGCTCCGGGCGATCGGAGGCGAACGCGATCATGCGGCCGTCTGGCGACCAGGAAGGCGAGGTGTTGTTGTTGTCGCTGCCAGTGATGGCGCGTGGCGGGGCGGAGCCATCGGACGGCACGACGAAGATCGTGCTGGTGCGCTCCGGCTTGCGATGGCCAACGGGCTCGACGCGGAACAGGACCTGGCTGCCGTCCGGCGACAGTTGGACGTCGAACGGGATGCGCAGGTCAACGGCCATCTCAGGGGTATACCGTGTCTTCATTAGCTCTCCATTCACCCAACTCGGCCATTTGCGATTCGCGGTCGTTTAATCGGCGCACGTCCCCAATAACATGCGCTGCGCAGGAGTTCGGACATTCATCCCTACAGTGAATCTTCGCGCTCGGCGGCCTGGAGCTCGTCAACGATGGTGCGCAGGTCACCGGCGCGAGCGTGCATCCGGACGACCGGCTCGCCTTCGTGATCGAAGAAGAGGACATCGACGTGGTCCCCGGCGTCAATGAGCTCCGAGCCGTTGTAGTCGATCTCTACCGTCAGCATCGGAACGGACCCTGACAGGTCGGCGTCGTTCTCGGCGGGCTTGGTGTTCGAAGCAGCGTAGCCCCAGTGGTCGACCAGATCGACCAGCGTGCTGCGCTCATTCGGCGACACGCCGAGATAGATCGACAGATCGATGCGGCTATCACTGATGTGCAGATAGAGGCCGTCCTGCGCGCGCTCGATGGCAACATCACCCGGGAACCAGACATCGTAGATGACAAGCGGACGGGGTGAGTCCTCGTCGTCGTCAGATTCGGATTCGCCATGCGGCCCGCCGATGATCTGCTGCATCAGCGAGTAGTGGGCCAGGCCGTAGAGATAGAGCGATTCGGCGAAGCGAGCGCGGAGGTCGGGATCGACTTCCTCGCCGAATGTATCCTCGATCAATCGTTCCAGCGCGCGCAACATGCGGTCGAACTCATCGACACCACGAAGCTCACGCTCGACGAAGGTGGCGGCGTACCCGTAGGCGGTCGCGATGTCCTCGTAGATCCGATCCACGGAATTCTCGGAGAGAAATTCGCGGATATCATCGAACAGATCGTCCTCGCCGCCGTGGTGACTCGACCGATCGCCATGTGCGGACATCGTGAGGCTCCTCGCTGCGCTCGTCGATCGCATGCAGCAGACCTCTGCCTGCCACTCGCGGCGTACCATACCAGAGGCCAGAAGGTCGCGGAAGACGGCCGGTCCTTCGGGGCCAGCACGAAGAGGAGCCGGATGAGTTGATCGACCAGAATGAAGCGCCGTTCTTCGACGCGCTGCGCGCGTTTGCGACGGGCAGCGGGGTGCCATTCTCGACCCCCGGGCACAAGCGCGGAATCGGCGCGCCACAGGGCATGCGCGATCTGCTGCCGGACGCACTGGGTTGCGACGTACCGCACGGTGGTGGAGTCGATACGACGCACCTGTCGTACGGGCTACTGAAGCGCGCTGAGGCGCTGGCGGCGGCCGCATACAGCGGTGACAGCGCGCGCTACCTGGTCAATGGCAGTACGACTGGTAACGTGGCGATGCTGATGAGCGTTGCCAACGACAGCGACACCGTGCTCGTCACGCGGATGCTGCATAAGTCGCTGATGACCGGCTTGATCCAGAGCGGCGCTCGACCGGTCTATCTCACGCCGGAGATCCATGCCGAGCGCAATCTTCCGATCGGCGTTGCGCCGTCGCAAGTTGCCGAGGCACTCGCGCGTCATGCCGACGCCAGGGCGGTCGTGCTGGCGAGTCCGTCATACGTTGGCATCTCCAGCGATCTCAGGTCGATAGCTGACATTTGCCACGCGGCAAACGTCCCGCTCCTCGTTGACGAAGCGTGGGGGCCGCATCTGCACTTTCATCCGGCCGTCGGGCCATCTGCGATGCAGGCAGGGGCGGATGCTGCGGTATCGAGCACGCACAAGATGCTGGCGGCGCTGACGCAGGGATCGACGCTCGTCGCCCGGCGGGAGCGGATCGACGTTGCGAGGCTGGATACCTTGGTCGACATGACCCAGACGACCAGCCCGTCAGCACTGATCTATGCCTCGCTCGATGCCAGTCGTCGGCAGATGGCGCTCGAAGGCGAGGCGTTGCTGAGCCGCGCCATACACCTGGCGACAGAGCTGCGCAGTAGCCTGACGCGGCTGCCGGGGCTGGCTGTGGTTAGCGACGACATTGTGAGCGCGTCGCCCGGCGCGCGACTCGACCCGACCCGGATCATGATCGATGTTCATCAACTGGGCTGGACCGGCTACGAGGCCGAGGAGTTTCTGCGCACCGAGCACGGCGTCTACGTCGAGATGAGCGACCTGCTGAGCGTCATGCTGCTGATCACAATCGGCGACAGTGAGGAGTCGATCGAGCGGGCGGCTGCAGGGCTCACCGCCATGGCGGCGCAACCGCGACCTGTCCGGCACGCTGCTGCTGCGCGCTCGCTGGGCGAGCTGCTGTACGGCGGTGAGGCGGTCACGACGCCGCGCGAGGCATTCACGCGGCCAAGCAGAGTCGTGTCGGTCGAGGCGTCGATAGGTGAGATCAGCGCCGAGGCGATCACGCCATACCCGCCGGGCGTGCCGATTGTCGCGCCTGGAGAGCGGATTCAGGCGGCGACCGTCGACTATCTGCGCATCGGGCTTCGCGAAGGCATGTATATCTCGGGCATGTCGGACCCAACCTGTGAGACGATACGCGTCATTGCCTGAGCCGTTCCGCAGATACTGGAGACCCCCTCACGAATGACGACGATTGACGCAGTGCTGTTCGACATGGATGGCGTCCTGATCGATTCCGAGCCGGTGCATTTCCGCATGACCGTAGAGACACTGGCGCACTTCGGTCTGCCGGTGCCGAGTGAGCAGGAGTACGACGAATTTCTGTTTGGCCGGCCGGATCGCGATGGATTCAGCGACTGGCTGCTCCGCAAACATCTGGACGCGCCGGTCGATGACCTGCTGATCGAGAAGCTGGCTCGCATGACGCGCGGCTTCGCTGAGCTGGTCGAGCCGTACCGTGATGGGCAGTGGCTGGCACGCGAGCTGGCCGGACATGGCCTGCCGCTGGCGATCGTCACCGGCGGACGGCGAGCGGAGGTCAATATGGTCATTGACCTGTTCGACCTCGGCGACGTCTTCACGGCGGCGATCAGCTCGGACGATGTGCCCGATGGCAAACCAGACCCGGGGCCGTTTCTCGCCGGTGCGGCTGCGCTGGGTGCCGACCCGGCAGCCTGCGTCGTCCTTGAGGACGCGCTGCCAGGACTGCGTGCCGCGCAGGCAGCCGGGATGTGGCCGATCGTGGTTGATCGGCGCGGTGATCCAGCGCGCTTTGCTCCAACTACGCCGGTCGAACGCCTCGATCAGCACGTGCTGGACATGATTCTGGAGCGCGCGAACCGGCGCTAACTGACGAACGCGACCGCTTCGATATCGACCGGCGCATCGTCCGCGACGAGCGTCTCCCACTGCCACTCGCCAGGCTCTGCGCGCAGCAGTCGTCCGCCGGAGCAGATCGCCCAGACGCTGTTGTCCGGCGCTTCGACGAACAGCTCGACCATGTCTCGCATGGGGGATTCCAGACCGCCCGACGCAGACTGCCACGAATCGCCGCCGTCGGATGACACGACGATCCGGCCTTCCCGTCCGACGTGCGGAGCCGGGCCGGCCAGCAGCAGGCTGGTATCGGCGCTGGGGATGAGCGTGGCGCGGGTGTAGTCGTTCTCGACCTTCTCCCAGGTCTGGCCGCCGTCACGCGAGCGCCCGACGCCGCCGAGCTTGTAGTCGCCGCGGTCCGTGTTGCTCTTCAGCGCCGCGTATCCGAGCGAGGCGAAGAGCAGTTGCGGATCGTCAGGGTGGCCGGTGATGTGGTGGATGTCGTCGTCCTGGACAACAGGTGCGATGCTCCACGATTCACCACCGTCCGGGCTATCGAGCAAGCCGCCAATTTCGACCGATGCGAGCAGGCGCTGCCCACCAGTCGGGGCAAAGACGTTGCGCAACGCTCCAGCGCGAGGAGAGTAGGGCAGGTACCACTCCTCAACCGGCGACAGTGCCGGGATGCCTTCGGCCTCCGCCCAGGTCTGGCCCCCGTCGTGGCTGCGATAGAGGCGGGCCGGTTCGGTGCCGGCCAGGATCGCCGAGGCATCCAGCGGGTCAGGCACGATCGTGCGGAAGGCGGACGAGGTCAGGCCGTCCGTGATCTGCTGCCAGGTCTGGCCATCATCTACGCTGCGATAGAGACCATTGCCATAGGTTCCGGCGAGGATGACCGAGCCATCGGCATAGATCGCCGAGACGCGTTCGCCAGGCAGGCCGACTTCAACAAGATTCGTGCCGTCCAGGCGGCAGACACCATTCGACGTGCCAACATAAATCTGCATGCGATCCTCCCTTGAATATGCTTGTATGACGATGGTACCGCGATTCAGGTAACGGGGATACCGCAGTCAGCCGAGGATCTGGCTGACTGCGGCGACGAACGCGCTGGTATCGGAGAGATTCTCCATCAGCACATCCGGGTTGTGATTCGCCAGCGCCGCGACGTCGAAGCGGCCAGTGGCGACGGCGACGACGTGTGCGCCACCCAGGCGCGCAGCGGCGATGTCTGCCGGGGTGTCACCGACCAGCACCGCCTCAGTCGGTGTGAACTGCTCACCCGTGGCGCGGGCCGCCTCGCTGATCGCTTCATCGACGAGATGTCCTCGCTCGACGGCGCGATCGCCCCAGGCACCGAACGTAATGAGCGCGTCCAGCCCGACGGCGCGGAGCTTGGCCTCACCGACGGCCTGACCGTTGCCGGTCAGCGCGCCGACGGTCCAGCCCTGCTCGTGGGCAGCGAGGACGGCCTCCGTCACGCCGGGCAGCAGACGATCCCGCAGACTGGCCTCGGCAGTCGCTTCGACGTAGTGCTGCCCCATGGCCGCCATCATCTCTTCCAGCCGCGCCTCCGACTCGGCGCGGTCAAGGCCGTGGCGTTCGAACAGGATGCGGGCGATCTGGCTATCGAGCATCCCGGCCAGAGGGACACCGTCGAGCGTCACCGGCTTGTTGTAGACCGCCTCAAAGGCACGCGTGAACGCCGCGCCGTGGTGGCGATCCCCGCCGATCAGGATCGTGCCGTCAATATCGAACAGGACAAGCCCACGTTGTCGGTTCACACGCGCGCCGAGCAGTAGCTCACGACGATCTCGAAGAGCGCCTTCGTCGCGAACAGCAGATTGTCGATTGAGACGCGCTCGTCGTGGTTGTGCGCGCCGTTCATCTCCTCAACGGAATACGGTGCCGGGTTGAAGCCGTAGACCTTGACGCCCGGGATCGACTTGGCATCGGTGCCACCGGAGACGAGGAACGGCGCAACTTCGGAGCCCGGATCGATATCGCCCATCACCGCGCGAATGGTGTCGAACAGCTCCGATGCCGGGTCGGCCTCGATCCCGGCCGCGCCACCGCTGCCCACGATCTCGACCTCGTTGCCGAGCAGTGCCTGCACCTCCGCGCGGAACGCGTCCGGGTCCTGACCTGGCAGGATGCGGCCATCAACATCGCAGGTGACTTCGCCGGGGATGACATTGATGCGGTGCCCGCCGTGGATGATCGTCGGTACGGCGGTGTTGCGCGTCGTCGCGCGCAGCGATAGCTTCTCGAACTCGCCGAGCGGCAGGCGATTGAGATTCTCCCAGGTCGGGTTGGCGATGATTTCGTCGATTAGAGTCGACTGCCCACCGAGCGCCGCGCCGAAGGTCCGCAGCATCTCTTCGACCGACGAGGTCATGACGGTCGGAAACTGATGCTCGGTCAGCTTGACCAGAGCGCGACCCATGCGGAGCATCGCAGTGTCGTCGCGCGGGACCGACGCGTGGCCCGGCTCAGCGCGGGCGACGATCTTCATCCGCGCGCCGCCCTTCTCGCCGGTCTGGCAGAGATAGTAGCGTCGGCCTGAGACGTCGATAGCATTGCCGCCACCCTCGTTGATTGCTACCTCAGCGTCGATCAGGTCGCGGTGGTTCTCCCACATCCAGGTCGCGCCGTAGCGACCGCCGGCCTCTTCGTCAGCAAATATGCAGAAAATCAGGTCACGATCGAGCTTCAGGCCCATCCGCTTGATGAGCAGGGTGACAAGCAGTTCCGAGGCAACCAGGTTCTTCGTATCGACCGCGCCGCGACCCCAGATCATGCCGTCGACGATGTCAGCGGCAAACGGCGGATGCTGCCACTTGTCGGCCTCGACCGAGACAACATCGCTGTGGGCCATCAGCATCAGCGGTCGGCCCTTGCCCTCGCCCTCGATGCGCGTCACGAACGAGGCGCGACCCGGCGCACTCTCCAACACATGCGACGACAGACCGACCTCGGCGACGGCATCGCGCAGGTAGTTCGCGACCTGCACTTCGTTGCCCGGCGGGTTGACGGTCTCGAATCGAATCAGGTCCTGAAGCCGAGTGGCGACTTCCTCACGTACTGCATCCCAGTTGACTTGCGTGCCTGCATCAGCCGACATGAACTGCCCTCCATCGTCATCGTTTCAATGCGGGCATGGTAATGCGGACCGGCAGGTGCGGCAACGGGTTGGGGCCGTTTAGTTACGCAGCGTGGCACGCGGGTAGTGGCAATGACTAGCAAGCACTCCCGTGGGTTGGATCGTGTCGAGCGGGTGGGAGATTTCTCGCGTGCGCGCTCGAAATGACAGGGTACAGGGTTGGATGCCAATCTAGCGGGACGTCATTGCCAGCAATGGCGAGCAGTCCGGCCCGACAGCCATCCCTGCCCCCTGTCATCTGCCGCCGGGAGCCAACGCCCAAGGGGCACCCGGGCAATGCCACCCAACAGTGAGAGATCTCTCACTCGTCAGTCGCAGTCCAACACGGGAGAGAGATCTCACTGCAGATCACATCGGCAGGCGTGAGCATGAAATTGCCCCTAGGCGGTTGCGGTGTTGCCCTGGGTGCCGGGGACAAGGTCGCCGGAGGCGAGGCCCTGCTCACGTTCCTGGCTCGCGCGTTCCATCGCGGCGTCAGCGGCTGCCTGTCCACCAAGGAACTTCTCGATCGCCTCATCGAAGCCAAACGCGACATCGACACGGACATCGACATCGGCCCACTTCTCGACGAGGGTTTCGAGCCGCTTCCAGTAGATCTCTTCACCACCACCGGCCTTGAACTCCCAGGCGGGGCGGATCTGGAGGACGAGGTTTTCATCCGGCATGTAGACCGAGAAGATGTGGTCGATCTCGACGTGATACTTGCAGGCCGGGCAGTAGGCATGGTGAATCGACCGGCGCAGGATGCCTTCGAGACCTTTCGGGTCGGTCCCGAAGTTGATGAAGTTTGCAACTGGCGGCGACCACTTTGCGCGGCACTTCGGACACAGCAACTCGGTCTCGGTATAGGCGGTTCTCAACCGCTCTTCACGAACATTGGGATCGGCTGTGGTTTGTTCTGTCATCTTTCGTGCTTCTCCATACAAAGGTCAATCAGCGGCGGTGTACGCCATTCGCCCCGGGCGGCTCACTGCGTTCGATCAACTCCCTGAATATATCAATCGTACGCGTTGGATCGCCCGGACGCGAGCCCCCGGCAGCAGGCGAGCCACGACGGGGATCGAGCAGCGCTTCGGCGATCTCGCGAATCTCGGGATGCGGGCTCATGCGGGCCGCTTCGGCCGTCTCGGGGTTGCGGTGCAGCTGATAGAGCAGGTCGGCGGCATCGTGGGCCAGGGCAGGATCGGGATGGATGACGAAGGCGCTCAGCAGATCGGTAATGGCGCTCGTCGGCATGCGCATACCGATTGCTACGAGGGCGCTGCGACGCAGTTCGATTGGCTGCGATTCGTCCAGCAGGAACGTTGTTGCGCGTTGAAACGTCTCCTCCGGTGCCATCTGCAGGGCGGTCAGCCAGGCGATGCCGCGCACCCGCTCCGAATCACTGCGGACGAGATCGTCGAGGACAGCGAGCAAGTGGTCGGGCGCGGCGTTGGCGAGGAATTCGGCGGCGATGCCACGGGCCTCGGCGGAGTCGCTCGTGAGCGCAGCGCGAGCGATCACCGTGCGACGTGCTGTGCCGAGGTTGAACGGATCCAGCGGATCGAGCACCAGCAAGTAGAGCGTCGATTCAGCGGCAGCGGCGATCTGGACGGTCGCTTCGGCGATGGAGACAAGCCGGTCAGGGTCGTCTTGCAGCCGCTCCCAGAGCGCCATCGCAGCAGAGCCGGTCGCGATGGCGGCGGCATGATCTACGACGGCGTCGATCGGCGCGCGCGCCACGACGCGGTCGAGGGTCGCGTCTCGGCGAGGCGAGCGATAGTCCTGCGCGTATCGCAGCAGCCGAACCGCGACACGGGCATCGAGACCCGGCAGCGACCGGAGCCAGCGCCGCCCGGATGGCTCAGCGACCACGAGATCAACCAGTTGTTGCTGTTCGAGCAACGGCAGCGAAGTGAACGCTGCCTGCTCAACCGGCTCACCGGCGAGGATGCGTGCAGCGATGGCGCTCAACGATGCCATGGTGATGCGGATTACGCGCGGTCTGGTGCCGAGTAGGTCGCAGTGACGGTGGTGTACAGACCGCCGCGGACGTTGAACTTGCCGATGACCGTCGCCTCCCGTGGCGCAATCTTGCCGACGATCTCGTCGAGGATCTGATTCGTGACGGCCTCGTGGAATGCGCCTTCGTTGCGGAACGACCAGTAGTACAGCTTGAGCGACTTCAGCTCGACGCAGAGCTGATCGGGCACGTAGCGCAGGGTGATTTCGGCGAAGTCCGGTTGCCCCGTCACCGGGCAGAGGCAGGTGAACTCCGGCGTATGGATCTCGATGGTGTAGTCGCGATCCGGATTCGGGTTCGGAAAGACCTGAATCTCGTTCGTCGCCGTTGTCGGGTTAGCGCCAAGGAGCGTTGAGGGCATGGATGTGGATACCTCCAGCAAGCGAATACGTGTCATACGACATAAGGATACATTGGCGGGGAGATCGCCTGCGTGATCTGGGTTCGTGTGGGGGTGGGTACCGTAGAAAGGTGTTTGGTGGCCAAAAAGGGCGTATGCGATACGCCCTTCTGGCCAACGACTGATTTGGAATGGCATTCAAGCAAGCCCGACCTAGCCGTTCGCCCGTACCGAACAACACAGCAAAGCGGCGCGCGGTTGTTGGCCGCGCGCCAGTGTACCTGCGTGCTATTTCGCGGGGCGGACGAGGCCGTGGTACCAGAACGGCACGGTGCCGCGGACGCCGTCGGACCAGGACCAGCCGGTGAACTCTTCGCGGTACGGGAGGTGCTCTCCGTGCTGCATGAACGGGACGCGCGCGATGTCGTCGGCGAGGATGGCCTGTAGCTCGCGGTAGTGGCGGCCCCTGGCAGCGCGATCGACGGTGGCGCGGCCGGCACGGATGGCATCGTCAACTGCCGGGTTGTTGTAGCGCATCGTGTTGCGCGGTCCATCGGAGGCGAGGAAGCTGGCCATCAGCTGCGGGTCGGGGCCGATGTCGCCGCTGTCGAGCAGCAGGTCAAACTCGCCGGCGTCCTGGAAGCGTTCCTTCCAGCCAACTGGGTCGACGGACTCGACATCGGCGACGATGCCGATTCGGGCGAGCTGTTCGGCCATGATCTTCGCTGCGACGCCGTAGTGCGAGTAGAGCGAGCGATAGGCCAGACCGACGCGGAAGCGAACGCCATCCTGATCGCGCGGGTAGCCAGCTTCGTCGAGCAGTTGTTCGGCGATGACCGGGTCGAATGCGGGAGCGGCGGCATCCGGGTTGAATGCCCAATCAACGCGTTCGAGATAGTAGTGGGTCGGCGTCGAAGCGAGCGGGCAGACGCCATCGGCGATCGGGCCGCGATCAAACGCGCGCGCAATGGCCTCGCGGACGCGGTGATCCTGGAACATCTCCTTTTGCCAGTTGAACGCGACGAACGCGATGGCGTTGCCGGGATGGAACATCACGTCGATGCCGTCCTTGGCGCGGAAGTCATCGACCTGCTGGCAGGGCACATCCTGGACGACAAAATGCACCTCGCCGGCTTCGAGCATTCGGAAGGCATCCTTCGTGTCGGGGATGACTCGGTAGGTAATGCGCTCGACGTATGGGCCCTCGCGGAAGTAGTCGGGGTTGGCGACGAGCTCGATCCGATCGCCCTGCTCCCACTGCTCGAAGCGGAACGGACCGCTGCCGATCGGGCGCAGGTTGTGCGGATTGGTGGACCAGTCGGTGCCTTCATAGAGGTGCTTCGGCAGGATGTGGGTGAAGACGAACGCGCCGAGCTGCGCCAGGAAAGCGGCGTTAGGCGCTTTCAGGCGGCACTCGACGGTGTGATCATCCAGCGCCACGACGGTATGGATATCCTGCAGCCACGACAGACCGTGATAGCCGTTGATCAGGACCTCGCGATAGGTGTAGGCGACGTCTTCGGCTGTGACCGGCTGGCCGTCGTGCCAGCGCGCATCGCGATTGAGGTGGAAGATATAGCGCGCACCGTCATCGAGGATGTCCCACGAATCGGCCAGGTCGGGGTGAATATCACCACGGTCGAAGACATCGAGCACAACGAGCCTGCTGAAGATGTTGTTGGCCGCGAAGTAACCGCCTGCGCCAGTGTAGTTTCGCCAGACCTCGTTGAATCCCTGCGCGTCGAACGGCACAGCTACAACGAGATGCCCGCTCGGATTGTCGTTCGCCACCTCTGCGTCCTTCCGCTTGCATTCATGTCGCAATCGTTCGGCAGAGCGTAACGGCAAGCGGCGATTTTGGCGAGTGGAGCACGGACTAATCCGCCGCTGCCGGAGCAACGTGAGAGAACATGCTGAGCTGGAACCAGCTGGGAAACAGGCGAACCAGATCGCGGCGACCTTCGAGCTGGACCGCGCCGCTGGCCAACGCAGTCGGGAACGGCAGATGTCCGACCCAGACGCGATGGAGCGCCATCGTATCGGCAGTGGCATAGATATCGACGTCGAAGCCGGGATCAGTCACACAGACTGCCGCCTCTGTCGGCAGCAGCACGAGCCAGTAGCGCTTGCTGGACATGCCGGTGAACTGGAACTGAATGACGACGCGATGAGCGGGTAGCTGGTCGAGGTTGATGCGGCGGTGCATGTCCCAGAGCAGCAGATCGACATCGACGTCCTCTTCGCGGACATCGCGATTCATCCAGCGCGCGCCCCAGACGCCGAGCAAATGAATGACATCGAATAGATCGCGTCCGGCAGCGGTCGGGAGATAGGTGGTGTTCCGACCGGAACCGTCGGCGCGGCGCTCGATCAGGCCGTCGCGCTCCAGCGACTTCAGGCGCTGGGCGAGGACGGAGCGGGAGATGTGCGGCAGACCGCGCTCCAGCTCGTTGAAGTGGCTACTGCCGAGCAGGATCTCGCGCATGATCAGCGGCGTCCAGCGTTCGGCAAACACTTCCGCAGCTTTCGCGACCGGGCAGAACTGACCGTATCCGGGCATGTGCGACTCTCCTGTTGTGGATACATGGTCAACGATAGATCCAGTATGCGGCACACGATCAAGCGATCACCAGACGAGGTTCGAAGATCGAACTAGTCGAGTCCTTTGACACATCTGAGGATGTTGGCAGGAACGACGACGGCGCGAATGTGCGCCGCGGTTTGACTGGAGGACCTCCATGACGACAGCAACCCAATCATGGGTAACCAGCAGCACGACGAAGTTTCAACCTCGACCACTTCGTGAGGGCGATGACCGCTTCGTCGACCTCGCCAGGGACCTTGCACGCGAGTTCGCCGAGCGAGCTTCGCAACATGACCACGACAACACGTTTGTGGCCGAGAACTACGCACGGATGAAGGAGACCGGCTATACCCGGCTGGCGATACCAGCGGAATTCGGCGGACTGGGCGCGTCGATGCGGCAGGTGTTGTACGCGCAGGCGGAGTTGGCCAAGGGCTGCGGATCGACGGCGCTGGCGATCGCGATGCACCACTACAACATGCTGGCACTGAACTATCGTCTGCATCACGGCGCGGATGGCGTGGCGGTGACGCTGCGCAAGATCGCCGACAACAACCTGATCGTGATGACCAGCGGCGGGTCGGACGGCATCTGGCCATCGGCTACTGCAACGCGCACGGACGGCGGCTACCTGTTCAGCGGGCGCAAGGTGTTTTGCAGTCAGGCACCGATCGCTGACCTGATGACGACGATGGCGCGCTACGACGACCCAAACGAAGGGCCGGTGGTGCTGATGGCGGCAGTGGCGGTGCGACAGCCCGCGATTGAGATGGTCGAGACGTGGGATACGCTCGGGATGCGCGGCACGCAGAGCAACGACCTGGTGCTCAATGATGTGTTCGTCAGCGATGCGCAGATCTCGGCGCGTCGCGCGTGGGGCCGCAACGACCCGCCGCTGCGCAACGCGCTGATCCACTTCGCGCCGGTGGTTGCGTCGGTCTACTGGGGCATTGCCGCCGGTGCCCGGGACGAAGCCGTTGCGGCGGTCATGAAGCGCAGCGAGCGCTTCGGATCGGTGCTGACCGACGCTGCTATTCAGCGTCAGGTCGGCGAGATGGACGCGCGGCTCCACGCGGCCTGGTGGGCGCTGCTCGGCGCAGTGACTGAGATCGGAAACGACTACGTGCTCGACGAAGCGACGGCCAACATCATCGTCGTCGGCAAGCGCGAGGTCGTCAACGCTGCGACGGACGTGGTGGATATGGCGATGGACCTGGCCGGCGGCGGCTCGTACTTCCGCCGCTCTCCGATCGAACGCGCCTACCGTGACGTGCGAGCGGGCAAGTTCCATCCGCTAACGCCGGAGAAGACGCTGTTGCACGCCGGACGGCTGGCACTGGGCCTCGACCCGAACGACATCTGGTAGGGCAACGAAGCGTTACTCCGCTCCGACAACCTCCGCCAACTGCGTCAGCATCACCTGCGGATCGGTGGTGGGCAGTTGGCAGGTGAAACCGCGACAGACGTAGGCGGTCGGCTGATCGTCGATCTGCGGGCGGTCGGACAGCAGCGGAACGTGATCGCCGTCGGTGCCAACAGCGACGACTGCGCGCGGCAGGAAAGTCTGACGCAGCGGATCGAGCAGATCAGAGAGATCCGCTGATGTCGGGTCGGCGCTGATAGCGATCTCGGCGACCGGCCCAATGGCGACGTCGGCGGCGCAGAGCAGGCGACCGTAGCCGAGTGCGTTACCGGCGGCGTGAGTCGCCAGACTTGCCAGAACATCGCGGGCGATCTGCTCCAGGTCGCTGCGGCCGCTCAGGTGGGCGAGGCGGAGAAGGACATCGCAGGCGACGCTGTTGCCACTCGGTGTCGCGTTGTCGCTGAAGTCGCGCGGACGGCCGATCAACTGCTCTGCTGACGCACCGGCGTCGAAGAACGATCCATCACTATGGAACTCGTCGACCATCGCCTGCGCGATTTGCTCAGCGAGCGTGAGCCACTGCGGATCAAACGTCGCCTGCCAGGTGGCGAGCAGGCCGTCGACGACGTTCGCGTAGTCCTCCAGGTAGCCATCGATCCGCGCTTCGTCATGCATCCAGACGCGGAAGACGCGTCGGCCATCCCAGAGGTTGTCACGGATGAATGCGGCGTTGGCGATCGATGCCTCGCGGTAGCGGTCGTCGTCGAACGCCCAGGCGGCGGTCGCGATGGCGCGCAGCATCATGCCGTTCCAGGCCGCCAGGACTTTGTCGTCGCGACCGGGGGCTGTCCGGGATTGCCGCGCGTCGAAGAGCGACTGTCGCGCTGCAGCGAGCGGCTCTTCACGCCAGCGCATGCAGTCTTCGGCACGCTGGATGGCGAGGACGTTGCTGCCCTCGAAGTTGCCGCGCCCGCTGATGCCGAGTAGCTCTATGACCTGCGCGGCGAGCTCGTCGTCGTTCAGTGCGGCACGGATCTCGGCTGGTGTCCAGGCGTAGAACTTGCCCTCTTCGCCTTCCGTGTCGGCGTCCTGCGTCGAGTAGAAGCCGCCTTCGGGCGAAGTCATCTCGCGCAACACCCAGTCGATCGTCTCGGAGGCGATCGTGCGGTGGAACGGCTCGTCGGTCACCTGCCAGGCGGCGGTGTAGAGATGCGCCAGCAGAGCGTTGTCGTAGAGCATCTTCTCGAAGTGCGGCACCAGCCAGACTGCGTCAACGGCGTAGCGGTGGAAGCCGCCGCCGACCTGATCGTAGATGCCGCCGCGACCCATCGTGTCCAGCGTGTGCTCAATCATCTGCATGGCGCGCTCGGAGCCGGTGCGCTGATGAACGCGCAGCAGCAGCTCAAGCACCATCGGGGACGGGAACTTGGGAGCGCCGCCGAAGCCGCCGTTGATCCGGTCGTACTGCGGTGCGAGCGAGCGCGCGGCGTCGTCGAGCAGCGACGGTGTCAGCGGTCCGGCGTCGGGCAGAGCCTGGAACTGTGCCTGCAGGGCGGTCGCGAGGCGATCAGCCCCCGAATCCACTTCGGCACGGCGCTGCGACCATGCCTCATGAACGGCCAGGAGGATGCGCGGGAAGCCGGGCATCGGTCCGCGATCGGCGGGCGGGAAGTAAGTGCCGGCATAGAACGGGCGGCCATCGGGCGTGAGAAAAACGGTCATCGGCCAGCCGCCGCTGCCAGAGAGTGCTTGCACGGCACTCATGTAGATGCTGTCGATGTCAGGGCGTTCTTCACGATCCACTTTGATGTTGACGAAATGGGTGTTCATAAGAACGGCCGTTTCCTCATCTTCAAAGGATTCATGCGCCATCACATGACACCAATGACAGGCTGCATAACCAATGCTCAACAGGATCGGCTTATCCAGTTCACGTGCTAATGATAGGGCTTCGTCACCCCACGGATACCAATCAACGGGATTATCGACATGTTGCAGCAAATAGGGGCTTGTTTCGTTTTTTAGATGATTGGGCATAAATTTGTAGAGGCACTCCTGTGTGTGCCCGTTATTGTGGATAGATATAAGGGCAGACATTTGGGTCTGCCCCTAAGATGAATGATTATTTTTCCAACGCAGCCGCCAGTGATTGCACAAATTCGGCGGCTGCCTGCGGTTTGTCGTCGGCCGCATTTACCGCATTAATGAGCGCACTGCCAACAATCACACCATCAGCCAAAGCGCCCACGGAGGCTGCCAATTCTGGCGTGCTGATGCCAAACCCAACTGCCAACGATGCATCTGTTTGCGCACGCACACGCTCGATAAACGCATCCAGATCATGATGCAAGCTGGCACGTGCGCC
>JAMLIA010000049.1 GCA_023954495.1 Thermomicrobiales bacterium
ATTACGTCCGCACAGCGCGGGCGAAGGGCCTCAACGAACGCAGCGTCATCGGCAAGCACGCGCTGCGCAACGCCCTGATCCCAGTGATCACGATCATCGCGCTCTCACTCCCGGGCGTCATCACTGGCGCGGTTGTCACCGAGCAGATCTTCAAGGTGCCGGGCATGGGTGCCTTGCTCATCACGGCGATCCAGAACAACGACACACCTGTCGTCATGGCCATCACGTTCATGTTCTCGATTCTGGTGGTCTTCTTTAACCTGGTGGCGGATGTCATCTATGGCGTCCTTGACCCACGAATCAAGTACTCGTAGGCGCCCGGTAGAGCGTACGAGGGAGAGAGGACGAACTGATGGCAGACGTTTCTGACGCTCAGGCACAGAGTAGTGCAGCCGCTGCGCTAGAGATGGGGCGACTCGGCTCGAAGAAGTCGCGATCGCTCTGGAGCGATGCCATACACCAGTTCCGCAAGCACACGCTTGCCGTAGGTGGTGTTGTGGTGCTCGTGGTGCTGATCGCCGCGACCATGCTCGGGCCGATTGTCTGGCCGGAGAACATGAAGACGATCGACTTCTCCAAGTCGACGTTGGGTATTTCTCTGACCCACCCGATGGGCACCGATGACCTCGGGCGCGATCTGTTCGCTCGCGTACTCTGGGGTGGGCGCATCTCGCTGGCCGTCGGCGTGACGGCGATGCTCGTCGCGATTCTGTTCGGCACCCTCGTCGGTGCGCTGTCCGGCTTCTTCGGTGGCTTCACCGACTCGGCCCTCATGCGCCTGACCGATATGTTCATTTCGCTGCCGACGCTGCCACTGCTGCTGTTGGCGATGTACCTGTTCCGTGATTCGCTGATCGGCAAGTTCGGCCAAACGCTTGGTCCGTTCCTGCTCCTTGTGTTCCTGATCGGCATCACGAACTGGATGCCAGTCGCCCGCCTTGTGCGTGCCTCGTTCCTCTCACTGAAGGAGAAGGAATTCATTGAGGCCGCAAACTGCATCGGCGCGAACCGCTCATCGATCATCTTCAAGCACATGCTGCCGAACGCGATGGGCCCGGTTATCGTCGCTGCGACGCTGGCGGTTGGTTCGGCCATCATCGCCGAGTCAACGCTCTCGTTCCTCGGCCTGGGCTTCCCGCCGGACGTCCCGACCTGGGGCCAGCTGCTGAACACGTCGATTAATTTCATGGAGATCGCGCCGCATATGGTCATCTTCCCGGCGTTGATGATCTTCCTGGCGGTGCTCTCGATCAACTACGTCGGCGACGGTCTGCGCGACGCCCTCGACCCGCGCAAGACCACCGGATAGTCGCCAGCACGCGTCGTATCCACGGTGCCGGGCTGCCAACAGGCAGTCCGGCTCCTTCTGTGTAGAGGTGGGGCACACGGCACCGTGCCGTCGGCCCGGATGAAGGATCACAAACCATGTCTCGCGGATCGCTCCGCTCATCCCCGTCCTCTGCTGCGATGGAACGCCTCTCGGATGTTGGCGGACTGAACTCGAAGAAGGCTCGATCGCTCTGGTCGAATGCCGCGCAGCAATTCCGACGACACCATCTGGCAATGGCCGGCGCAGTAACGATGTTTCTGCTGATCCTCTCGGCGATCTTCGGCCCCCTGCTCTGGCACGGCAGCACCTGGATCGACTTTCAGTACGCGACGCTGCCCATCTCGTTCCAGCACCCGATGGGTACGGACGACATGGGCCGCGATGTTATGGCGCGTGTCCTCTGGGGCGGGCGCGTTTCGCTATCGGTCGGGCTGGTTGCGATGCTCGTGTCGGTGTCGCTCGGCACGTTGCTCGGCGCGATGGCGGGCTACTTCGGCGGCGCAATCGATTCGGCATTGATGCGTGTCGTCGATATGTTCATCTCGTTGCCCGACCTGCCGCTGCTGCTGCTGACGATCTATCTGTTCCGCGACCCGCTCGCGCAGCGCCTCGGCACGACGATCGGCCCGTTCATCCTGATCGTGTCGCTGATCGGCATCACCAGCTGGATGTCCGTCGCGCGGCTGGTGCGCGCGTCGTTCCTGTCGCTGAAGCAGAAGGAGTTCATCGAGGCTGCGCACTGCATCGGTGCGAACCAGACGACGGTTATCTTCAAGCACATCCTGCCGAATGCGATGAGCCCGGTGATCGTCGCCGCGACGCTGGCCGTCGGGTCGTCGATCATTACCGAGTCGACGCTGTCGTTCCTCGGCCTCGGCTTCCCTCCGGACGTGCCGACCTGGGGACGACTGCTGAACGACTCGATCAACTTCATGGAGATCGCACCGCACATGGTCATCTTCCCGGCGCTGATGATCTTCCTGGCCGTCCTCTCGATCAACTATGTCGGCGACGGATTGCGCGACGCGCTCGACCCGCGCAAATCGCTCTAGGACTGGCGCGGAGTTCCGGTTGAGGAGCATGATTGCCGGTTAGAACTGACGACCTGCCGCAAACAACGCCGATGGGGGGCGCGTGAAGTTACGCTGTATTGAATGTGGATTGACCTACGCGCCTGAAGACGTGCGAACCAGTTGTGACTGTGGCGGGCTACTGGAAGTTGACCTCACGATCCCTGCGGTCACCCGTGATCTGTTTGACAACCGCCTCGGTGCGGTCGATCATCCGCTGCGATCCGGCGTCTGGCGCTTTCGCGAGCTGATGCCGGACTTCCCGGACGACGTGATCGTCTCCAAGCCGGAGGGTAACACCAACCTCTATCACGACCAGCGCCTGAGCAATTTCGCTGGCACCGATGTCTGGTTCAAGCACGAGGGCGAGAACCCGACCGGTTCATTTAAGGATCGCGGCATGACCGTCGGCATCAGCCACGCGCGCTGGACTGGCGCGACGATGGTCGCCTGCGCGTCCACCGGCAACACGAGCGCCGCCGTCGCGTCCTATGCAGCCGCAGCCGGGATACCGTCGGTCGTCTTCATCCCTGAGGGCAAGATTTCGGCGGCAAAGCTCGGCCAGACCATCGCCTACGGCACGACAATCATTCAGGTGCGCGGTGATTTCGACGCTGCCATGCAGATGGTTCGCGAGGCGACCAGCCGCTACGGCATCTACCTGCTCAACTCGCTCAACCCGTTCCGCCTGGAAGGGCAGAAGTCGATCGTCCTCGAGGCGTTGCAGCAACTGCACTGGCAGATGCCCGACTGGATCGTCGTGCCGGGCGGCAATCTTGGCAACACGAGCGCGCTGGGCAAGTCGCTGCGTGAGGCTCTGGCTGCCGGTCTGATTGACGCAATGCCCCGTATCGCCGTCGTGCAGGCCGCCGGAGCCGCGCCGTTCTATCGCGCCTGGCAGACCGGATTCGCCGACTACGAGCCGATTTCGGCCTCGACCGTGGCATCGGCGATCCAGATCGGCAACCCGGTCAATTACACGAAGGCGCGCCGGGTCGTGCTTGATACCGAAGGCACCGTCACCGCTGTCGATGACGACGCGATTCTGGCGGCCAAGGCAATGGTTGACCGCGTCGGGATTGGCTGCGAGCCTGCTTCTGCCGCAGGTCTGGCCGGCATTCGGCGTCTGATCGCCGAGGGCGTCATCCAGTCGGGGGAGCGGGTGCTCACCTATCTGACGGGCAATCTCTTGAAAGACACCGAAGCAAGCGCGGATTACTACATCACCAACGCTGGGGCGCAGCCGGTCGTCATCGATCCAACGCTGGAGGCGCTCGGCCGTGCACTCGCCACTATCCTGTAGCATTCGCGTTCCCGCATCCAGCGCGAACCTCGGCCCCGGATTCGACTCGCTCGGCATGGCGCTCGACCTGTGGATGCAGGTTGATATCACCCGTGTTGATGACCCGTCCGGCGACATCCGCGTCATCAACTGCGAGGATTTGCTCGGCGGCGGCAATCTGGTCGTCGAAGCGATGCAGGTCACTGCTAATCGCTATGGCCGGACGCTTCCGGCCTGTGAGTTGAGCGTCCGTAGCGACATCCCGGTAGCGCGCGGGCTGGGGTCATCGGCAGCGGCTATCGTTGCCGGCATACACGCAACTGCGTTCCTGCTCGATCTCGAGCTCGATTCCAGCGACGTCGTCGACATCGGCGGCGAGATGGAAGGGCACGCCGACAACATTTCAGCGTCAGAGCTTGGCGGCGTGACTGTCTCCTTTCGCGCCGAGCATGGCTGGATCGCCGAAGTGCTGGCAGCCGAACTGCCGTGGACCGTCGTGGCGCTGGTGCCGGACTCCCCGGCCTTCACCAGCGAAGCGCGCGGGATTCTGCCGACGGCGATCCCGATGTCGGATGCCGCCGCGAACATCGGTCGCGCCGCGATGCTGGCGCTGGCGCTCCGCGAGGGCCGGAGTGACCTGTTGCGTGAGAGCACGCGGGACCGCTTGCACCAGCCCTATCGCGCCGCCATCTTCCCGCACCTCAACCCGGTCATCGACGCAGCACTGGCTGCCGATGCCCTCGGTGCTGGCCTCTCCGGCGCAGGCCCGACCATCCTCGCATTCGCCGACTCGGCCGACGCGGACGCTGTGGCCACTGCAATGGAAGCAACCGCTGCAGAACACGGCTTCGCCGGTCGGGCGCTGCCGTTGGCCGTCGCGCCGGGCGCACTGGTCGAGGTTCGCAGTGGATCGCACCAGCGTTCTCGACGCTGATTCAGATGGGACGCTGAGGCCTTCAATCACCATGCATGTCTTCGCGGAGCGTTTGTCTCTGCCGGAAACAGGCCTATCTGGTGTGATGCTTGAACCTGGCAGGACTGGATCACATGCGCAGGTCCTGCGAGACGGCGGCGGAGTGCGAACCTGGCATTCACGTGGATTGCGATCGCTAACCCCGCTGCGAAACACGCGCTGACAACGGGTTGTTCTTGTCGGGCGTATGCGATGCGCCCTACATTTTGGCGTGCATCGCACCGCAATTCCCTGGCTGCCCCGCAGACTGCTCCAACAGTAATCGACAAGCAGCAACCACAACCTTTCTGCTACAATTCGCGGTTGTCGCGGCGTGTGCCGCGATGGAGACAGATGGATAGTCGCCTTTCTGCGCCGCCGACCGAGTGGAATGCGCAACCGCCACTCGCGTCCCGAGCGTCGCATTAACCGGGAGGAAGGAGCACGCGTTGCGCGAGCACGCCGCTGATCCCCAACTTCGTGACTACGAGATGATGCTCGTCGTCGCCCCGACCGTGACAGAAGAGGGCCTCCAGGAGGTCATTGATCGCGTTTCGGGTTACATCACTACCCAGGATGGCACGGTCGATTCGACCAATAGCCAGAACCCCTGGGGCCGACGCCGACTGGCGTACCAGATCAACGATTTTCCCGATGCGTTCTACGTTCTCTACCGCTTCCACGCGACGACCACTGCCATCGATGAGTTGGAGCGCGATCTCCGTCTCGATGAGCAGGTGATTCGCCACCTGATCATGCGGTACGATGTGCTTACTGAACACGAGGAACGACCGCGTGGTGAGGGTGCTCGCCGTGGTGGCGACGCTGCACCGACCCGCGCCGCAGCAGAAGCTCCGGCAGCCGCCGCCGCCGCGCCAGCCGCCGCGCCAGCCGCAGCCGCTGAGGCTCCGGCAGAGGCTACTCCAGCCGAGGCAGCCGCCGTTGCTGAGGCTCCAGTAGATTCGGCAGCCGCCGAGGTAGCGCCAGCGACGTTCGCTGACGTTCCGGCAGACGCAGCTCCTGCTGAAGCAGCACCGGCTGCGGGTGTCACAGTGAGCGAGGTTCATCACGGTGCTGATGGGCACGACCACGGCGATCACGAGTGGGTTGTTGTGAGCAACGGCAGCGACAGCGAGGTTCAGCTGGAAGGCTGGAAGCTCGCTGACAACGGCGAGAAGCACACGTACGTGTTCCCGGCATTCGCCCTGGCGGCGGGTGGCAGCGTTCGCGTTAACATGGCTGCCGGCGACGATAGCGCCGAGGACCTGTATGTTGGCAATCGCCGGCATTGGTGGAACAACGACGGCGACTGCGCCTATCTGTATGACGCCGCCGGGACGCTCGTCGACACGCACTGCTACGGAAACGCGACTGCTGAGACCGCCAGCGCCTAAGGCAACGTTCGCAGTAGTCTGGAAGTGGAACAGGAGGGCGACATGTCGCGAGGATTCAGCCGCGTAGTTCTCGTCGGGAACCTCGGTCGCGACCCCGAAATGCGCTACAGCCAGAATGGGACGCCGATCACGACCTTTTCGATCGCGGTCAATCGCCGACGCCGAGATCAGACAGGTCAGTATCAGGATGAGACCAGCTGGTTCCGGGTGACGCTGTTTCGCAACCTGGCAGAGAACGCGAACGAGTGGTTGCGCAAAGGCAACAGGGTCCTTGTTGAAGGTCAGTTGAGCATCCGGCAATACACAGACAACAACGGCGTCGAGCGCACCAGCGTTGATGTGACGGCCGACAACTTCCAGAACCTGACCACCCGCGAAGAGTCGATGGGCGAGGCTGCCGGTTCATACGGCAACTACAACCGCGACAATCGTGGCGGTGGGCAGAACGGCCCACAGGGCGGCGCTCGCCCGCAGCAGGGGCAGCAGCAGGACCAGTCGCAGCAGCGCAATGACCCATTTGATAACTACGACGACATCGAGGATGTGCCGTTCTAGCGTGCATGCGCTGGACGGGTAGAGAGAGATAAGGAACAACCTGATGGTTGACGATCGCCAGTCGTCGCAAGGAGAGCAGTCAGGGCCCCGGCCACGTCGATTCGTGAGCAGTGGCCCGGGTCGATCGTTCTCCCGGCGCAAGGTCTGTGGCTTTTGTGTCGATGGCATCAAGCACGTCGATTACAAGGATGTGCCGCGCCTGCGCCGCTACGTTTCCGATCGCGGAATGATCGAGCCGCGCCGCAAGAGTGGCACCTGCGCGAAGCACCAGCGCTCACTCGCGACGGCGATCAAGCGCGCCCGGCACCTGGCGCTGCTCTCCTTCACCGAGGGCTCGCGTGAGGGTCGCGATCGTGGTGGACGCCCCGACCGCGGCGGACGTGGACGAGATCGTGGTCCGCGTGACTTCGGCGACCGTGGTCCTCGCGATTTCGGGGATCGCGGACCGCGGAACTTTGGTGACCGCGATCGTGGGCCGCGCGAAGATTCGCGTCCACAGGAGTCGACTCCGCAGTCTGATAGCAACGCGTAGGATCGTGAGCAACTGCGTCGCTAGCCGCCGCTGGCGCGCTCGCCTTGCCGTGCCCCGGTGGCCATTGGCCACCGGGACGGTAACCATGCTTGCATCCAGCTTCAGCGAAGCGAGAATCCCCGCATGCTAGATCGAATTCGAGACCGCATCCGGCCTGGCGGTTCCCAGTCTGCGTCCCGTCAGCAACGACGGGTAACGCGGCGTGAGCGCGAAGAGCGCCAGCAACGGCTGCTCTATCTCACAGCCGGCATCGCCGGGGCTGTTGTCATTCTGGCGCTTATTATCGGTGCGGCGTATCAGTACTACTTTTACCCGCACGGTACTGTCGCGTCGGTGAATGGCACGAATATCCAACGGCAGGACTACTGGAAGGTTCGCGGCCTCCAGTTGCGCCAGAATCTGGCTCAGATCAGCCAGCAATACCAGATCACGTCGGCGGACCAGCGCCCGCAGCTTGAGCAGCAGGCATCCGAAATACAGGCCGAGCTTGATGACCTGCGCGGGGCCGACCTGGCGGAAGACACGTTGTCGGCGATGGTTGACAACCTGATCGTCCTCCAGAGCATCGACGACATGGGCATCGAAATCTCGCAGGCCGACATTGATGAGTTTGTCGCCGAGCAGTTCGCGCCGGCACCACTTTCATCGCCGACCCCGACACCGGAAGTTGATTCGACCGCAGCCGCCTGGGCAACCGGCACGACCGAGGCGAGCAACGCCGCAGCGACCGCGACAGTCGAAGCCGCGCAGACCGCTGCAGCCGCCTCTCCGACTGCGGAGGAGACTGGTACAGCCGAAGCTGCTGAGACGACGGAGCCAACCGCGTCGACTGAGGCCGAGACTGCGGCGACAGAGACACCTGCTGCCGAGGCGACCGACACCACCGAGTCTGCGGCCACGCCGGAGGCCGACGAGACCGGCACGCCGGATGCATCACCGGCTGCGTCGCCGACCGAGACTCCGACGATCGCGCCGGACGACGCGCGTGCGACGGCGGTTTCGCGCTTCGATCAGTACACCGACAACTATCTGAAGCCGTCGGACATGAGTCGCTCCGATTACAATCGGTTGATCGTCAAGCCGGAGCTGGCCCGGACGCGTGTGCAGGAGCAGCTGGAGAGTCAGGTGCCGCAGCGCGCTGAGCAGATTCATGCAGCGCACATTCTCGTGGCAACCGAAGAAGCCGCGAATGCCGTTGAGGAGCGCCTGAAGAACGGCGAAGACTTCGCGGCAGTCGCCGCAGAAGTCAGCACCGACACATCGACTGCTCCGAACGGCGGCGACCTGGGATGGTTCCCACGCGGAGTCATGGTGGCACCGTTTGAGGAAGCAGCGTTCGCACTGCAGCCCGACGAGGTGTCTGCACCGGTCCAGTCATCGTTTGGCTGGCACGTCATCAAGGTATTCGAGCACGAAGATGATCGCCCGCTGACGCTGGAGATGGTGCAGTCGCTGAAGTCACGTGCCTATAGCGACTGGATCCAGGACCGTCGCAATGAGAGCGACATCGAGTCGAAGATTCCGCTGACGACACTGCAGCGTGAGCAGAATCAGGCGGCCAACTCGTCGTTCCAGGCACCGGCAGACGCGCCGCTGCCACCGACCGCGACGCCGGCACCGTTGCCAACGGAAGACACCGGCACACCGACCCAGTAACGTCGACGTACCGGCGCGGGGATCTACTCCCGCGCCGGTGCGTTTCTTCTCTCGCCCTGCCGGTGTCGCCTGATTGCTGGAGGGTAACTGTGGCGCGATGATCGATCCTGAGCCTGACATGCGATCTGGTCGCGGACCGCTGGCCGACGAACCTGCCAGCGTCTGGCCGGTGGCGCACGGTGCTGGCCGCACGGTGGGGATCGCGCTGCTCATCTTTGAGATCCTGATCGTCATCCTCGCGTTCTGGCGCTCGCAATCGGCGGGCGGGGTGGCGCTCTGGCTGCTGTGGTTGCTGATGCTGGCGATGGTCGCTGCAGCAGTTGGCACATCCTGGTTGCTGCGCGGGCTTGGTGGGCTGTCCTATGGGCTGGATGATGAGAAGCTGACGGTTCGCTGGATGGGTCGGCCGCATGTCATCGCTCTCGCCGAGATCGTCGCGGTCGAGTACGACCCACATGTGCCGGTGAGTGCGTCAGGTTGGGAGCCGTTCTGGCCGGGCCTGAGCATCGCGACCCAGCGCCGTAAAGATGGGATCTGGCAGGTCTGGGCGACGCTCCCGCGCCGCAGCCGCGTGCGCATTCGCACGATGAGCGGCGGCATCGAGATCTCGCCGCTCCGACCGATCCGCTTCCTCGTTGACATCGACCATCGGCGCGCTCGTCGCCCGGATATGCCGGCGATGCCGCAGGCACGGCCCGCGCCGACACGTCGTCCGGTTGAGGACGCACCACCCCGCCGCAAGCCCGCCGCACCGGACCGCGAACGTCCCGAGACTGCCCCACCGGCTGACGACGGGTTCGCCGCAGCCTCCCCGGCCCGCCCCGGACCAGTGGTCTACTTCTATCGCGACCTGTTTCGCGACGGCCTGCTACACGACCGGCTGTCGTCGAACCTGATTGCGCTGGGCGTGATCATCCCGCTGCTGATGGTCGCCTTCCTCATCAGCCAGATGGAGGGTGTGCCCGATCCTGTGGCGCTGCACTGGGATGCACTCGGCGAAGTTGCGCGCACTGGATCACCGTCGGCGCTCTGGCAGATGCCGGTGCTGTCGGGTCTGATTCTGGTCGGCAACACGGCGCTGGCGGCCCTGCTGATCGCCGTCGATCGGTTTCTCGCCCGCCTGATGCTGATGGCGACGCCCTTTGTCCAGATCGCCGCGGCGGTCGCGCTGATCCGTCTGGTCTCCTGAATCTGGCCCAACGCTGCCCCGGAACCGCTCGGTCATTGCTATACTGGCCGAACAGTCTGCGGTCTATTGGGCCGTCAGTGACGGTTGGGGGGACATGGCTAATCTCATCACCGTCGGACGTGTACTCCTGCTGTTCGGCGCGATTGCGATGCTGTACAGCGAAAACTATGTCGCGATCGTCATTGCTGGCATCATCATCGCCGTCGTATTCGCCGGTGATGGCTTCGATGGCTGGGTCGCTCGCAAGCGCGGGTCGACGTCCCGGCTGGGTGCGGTGCTCGACATTGCCGGTGACCGCGTTGTTGAGAACGCGCTCTGGGTCGTGTTTGCGCATCTGAGCCTGGTCGGTGTCTGGGCACCGCTCGTCGTGCTGACTCGCTCGTTCACGGTTGATGTCATGCGGTCGGTGGCGCTTGCCGAAGGGAAAACGCCGTTTGGCGATGCCACGATGGCGCGCTCGCGGATTACCTGGTTCCTGACTGCGTCACGATTCAGCCGCACAGCGTACGGCTGGTCGAAGGCGCTCGGCTTCGTCTTCCTGGCCTGGCTGGTCGCCTGGCATCTGCCGGACGCAGACGGTCGCTTCCTCAGCACGTTCTACGATCAGCAGGCGTTCCGATTCGTCGGCTGGGTTCTCGTCTACGCATCGGTGACACTATGCGTTATCCGTGGACTGCCAGTGATTTACGACGCGATGTATTACCTGAAAGACCCGGAAGATCGTACGGAGACGCCAGATGCACAGGTGGCGTCATCCGCCGAGCGGGCCGAGCAGAGTGAGCCAGCATAACGCGCGGTTCCTTGAGAAGCCGATCATCCCCCCACGGAAGCCGGAAAACCGTAAGCAGCGCTGGGGCATCGTCGCGGCGTGGTTGTTCGCCAACTTCACCCGCATCACGCCTGTCCGCGTTGGTTACTGGCTCGCCGATCGTGTCGGCGACTTCGCCTACTGGCGGACGCGTGTTTACCGATTGAACGTCATCGACAACCTGCGCCATGCCTATCGCGGCGAATTGACCGAGCTGGCGCTCCGCAGGCAAGCACGCCTGACATTTCGCGTGTCGGCTCGCAACTTCTGGGATCTCGGCAGAGTGCCGCACATGTCCCGCGACGACTTCCACCGCATGGCACGGCTGCCCGAAAACGACTGGGCGATGCTGGATACGCTGCACGCCGAGGGCAAAGGCTGCATCATCCTTACCGGTCACTACGGCGCATTTGATTTTGTCGGCCAGACGCTGTTTGTGCGTGGCTACAACCCCTACGTGCTGACGTCGCCGACGGTCGGCCAGTTCGTCTATGCGGCGGTCTCATGGCTGCGCAAGTCGAAAGGCGCGCCGATCGAGGACATCTCGCCGGCGGCGATTCGGCGAATGATGCGTGTTCTGCGACAGGGTGGCTTTGTTGGCTTTGTTGCCGACCGCGACTTCACCGATTCCGGCACGCCTGTCCGGCTGTTCGGCGAAGTCACGACGCTGCCGGTAGGTGCCGTCCGTCTCGCGCGCGCGACAGGTGCTCCGATTGTCCCGGTCTTCGCCGAGCGTGACGACGCGAGCGGCCGGGCTCAGCGCTACGCCTACCGAATTGGCGAACCGTTTGTAGTTGAGCGGACGAACAACGAGGACGCCGACGTTGAGGCCGGGATGCGCAGCATGGTCGAGACGCTCGAGCACTACATCTCGATGCATCCAGAGCAGTGGGTGATGTTCCAGCGAGTCTGGCCGGAGGAAGCGAAGCGCCGTCGGCTGTTCGATATCCTCAAGGAGCAAGCCGACCGGCGCTTGTCCGCAGGGTCGGCCGATGCGCCATCGGCAGCAGCCGACCCCGAGGACAGTTAGCGGTAGTTCACAAACTGCAGCGGTGTCTCGAAGTCGTCCTGCTTCAGCAACTGGATGACCGCCTGCAAGTCGTCGCGACTCTTTGCCGAAACCCGCACGAGGTCGCCCTGGATTTGCGGCGACACCTTCTTGAACTCTGACCGGATGCGCTTGCTCAGCTCCTTCGCGAATTCGTCGTTGAGTCCCTCGCGGAGCTTCACGTTCTGGCGCACCCGGCCGCCGGAAGCATCCTCCTCCTTCTGATAGTCGAGGATCTTCAGCGACAGGTTACGGCGCAGGAGCTTGCTCTCCAGGATGTCGCGCACGGCGCGCAGCGACATCTCCGTGTCGGTTGAGATGACGAGCTGGTTGGCTTCCTGCTCGATTGTCGTGCGGCTGTCTTTCAGGTCGTAGCGCGTCGTGATCTCGCGCATCGCCTGGTCAATCGCGTTGCGCAACTCCTGATGATCGAACTTGGAAACGATGTCAAATGAGCTGTTTGCAGCCATGGTTGTGCCTGCCCTCCCTCTTCTTTCACCTAAGCATGTCGTAATCGAACAGCGGTCGCAACTATCGCAACGCTGTCTGACCTCTTGGCTTGGTCCGCGAGATGCGATATTGTGCGCAGTATCCTGAGTCGTGCGGCCGGTTGGCTGCTACAAGAGAAGGTGGGCGCATGGGCGACCGCAAGCGGATGTCGATCGAATACTGCACCTCGTGAGGCTACGTCACGAAAGCCGCCAGTCTGGCGGAAAAAGTTCTCGACAAGCACTCGGATAAGGTCAGCGACCTGACCCTCACTCCGAGCTCCGGTGGTGTCTTCGAGGTCATGCTCGGTGACGATCTGATCTACTCCAAGAAGGCAACCGGCCACTTCCCAGATCCTGAAGAGATCCTGAACAAGGTCAACGCGGGCTAGCCCAGGAGCGTTGCAGGCACAACCGCAGCGCCGGATCATCGTGTCCGGCGCTGCGGTTCTGTGTGTCGGTTGCCAGAGCTGTGCCGTCCGTTGATACTGTCGTTGCCGATACAGTCAGCAGATCCGGATGGGGAGGCAACGCCATGGCGCGACCACTGAAGATCGGGTTCATATTGCCGCAGATCGAGGGACGCCGCGAAGGGACGACACCGGGCTGGAACGACATTCTGGAGGCCGCGCAAACGGCGGAGGCTGTCGGGTTCGACTCGCTCTGGATTGTCGACCATCTCCTGTATCAGTTCGGCGCAGATGACCCGCCGCGCGGCATCTGGGAGTGCTGGACGATGCTGGCCGCGCTGGCCGCCACGACGAAGACGGCGGAGCTCGGCACGCTGGTGACCTGCACCGGATTCCGCAATCCTGCGCTGTTGGCCAAGATGGCCGACACCGTCGATGAAATCAGTGGTGGGCGTGTCATCCTCGGGCTCGGCGCAGGCTACTTCGAGCTGGAATATCGTGCGTTCGGCTTCCCCTACGATCATCGCGTCGCGCGCTTCGAGGAGGCGTTGCGCATCATCGGCCCGCTCCTGCGCGAGGGCCGCGTTGATTTCAGCGGCACGTACTCCTCTGCAGAGCAGTGCGAGCTGCGACCGCGCGGCCCGCGCCCGAACGGGTTGCCGATCCTGATCGGCACGCGTGGCCCGCGCATGCTGCGGCTGACCGCCGAGCACGCCGACGCCTGGAATGGCTGGCTGGTCCGTGGCCCAAGTACGCCGGATGCTATCCCGCCGCTGCGGGAGGCCGTCGATGCTGCCTGCCGCGAAGTTGGACGCGACCCGGCCACGCTCGAACGGACGGCGACGGTCATGGTCGATCCGCGTCCCGGCATCACGCAAGTGCCAAACGGACCGCTGGCCGGTGACCCCGAGGAGATCGCCGAAGCACTGCGCGGATTCGCACGCGAAGGCATTTCGCACATCCAGTTCGCTTCGCGCGTCACGAACGCCGCCGGCATCGCGCAGTTCCGCCCGATCCTTGAGGCGCTCGATCGCGGATAAGACCACTGTCCCTGGGCAGGGATAGATGGCGGCGATCTGGGGACATATCACGCGGATTGCAGACGCCAGACGCGACGAAAGCCGGCGGATGATTCGCACCGGCTTTCGTCAGGTGGTGGGGATGGTGGAGAGTTCGTGTTTCAGGGGACGCGAACCAGCGTTCGTGTCTCCAGTCTGGACGATATCCCCGTCTCGAAACCCTCGCACCGTCACATCGGACACCTGAGAACCTGAACCTTTGTACAGGTTCTCAGGTGTTTTGAGCGCTATGCGGTTGGCGAAGCTTCCTGCTCGGCGTCCGGAGTTGCGTTATCCGAGCCGGGCATTCGGCCGCCGTCGCGCGGTCCGCAGTCACCGCCAAACCCGTTTTCGATCATCTGGGTCAGGCGCTCCGGCAGGGCCGAGAGCATGTTGTCGGCCTGCGCCTGCGTCAGTCGACCGTTTGCAACAGCAGTGTCGAGCGAGGACTTGGCTTGCTCGACCAGCGCGTTGACGATGGCGTCGACGCTGCTGCCGTGTGCAGTGATGATCTCCTCCAGCGTTGAGCCGGACTGCAGCTCGGCCGTCAGGTCATCGACCGACATACCGAGGGTGTCAGAAACGGTGTCGAGGGTGACGCCGTGGCCGAAGACCGCCATGCCGATGCGGGCACCCGGGCGGCCGAAGCTGAAGAAGTGGCCGTTCTCGATGCGGTTCTTGAGTGCATCGCCCTGGCTCTCTGTCAGATCGCCGTTCGTCACCGCTTCATCGACTGTTTCGTTTCCTGCGGTCGTGATCGCGTCATTGAGCGAGTCGCGGCTGATGCCGAGGTTATCGGCCAGCCGGTTCAGGAACGACTCGCCGAGGCCGCTGTTTGAATCGGACGATCCCTCTTCGGCTGCGACCGTTCCGCCGACGACCAGCGCCCCGATCATCATCAGACCCAACACGACCGCGAGCCAGCGTCGCCTGGTCGGCGTGTGCCGCTCCTGCGGATCGATCGACGTGTGTTGTTCGCCCATGGCAATAATCCTCCTTGCCTGGCTACGACGTGGTTCGGTGGGCTTCCGTGCCCAAGATCGACTCTAAGTCGCGACGCTGTGGAATCACTGAGAACAGCATGGGATTTCTGATCGGCAGATTCAGAGGAAACTCACAGGAAACACTCAGCGATGGGTGCTCTAATTCGGTTGGGGCAGGAGACGGAAAGGAAGCGACGTGGTGAGTGCCCAGGATCGAATTGAGCCGGGTCTGGAGGATGCGGCGGCTAGCGCAGGAGAGCGGATCCTTGTCGTGGACGACGAGCCGGCAATCGTCGAGCTCATCTCGACGGCGTTGCGGTTCGTTGGCTTCGAGGTCAAGTCTGCCGCCACTGGTCGCGACGCGCTGGTCGAGACTTCGGCGTTCGCTCCACGCCTGATCGTGCTGGATGTCATGCTGCCCGACCTCGACGGCTTCGAGATCGCGCGGCGAGTGCGGGCCGGTGGCGATCGTGTTCCGATCGTCTTCCTGACTGCTCGTGACGAGCACGAGAACAAGATGCGTGGCTTCACCGTTGGCGGCGACGACTACCTGACCAAGCCATTTAGTCTGGAGGAGCTGATCGCCCGTATTCGGGCGATCTTGCGGCGCGGAAACGCCGTGCAACCAGACGAACCGCTCATGCGACGTTACGCCGATCTTGAGATGGACGAAGATGGGCATCGTGTCTGGCGCGACGGTCAACTGGTGAAGCTCTCACCGACCGAGTTTCGCCTGCTGCGTTACCTCCTTATCAATGCCGGTCGCGTGCTGTCGAAGGATCAGATTCTGGCAAATGTCTGGCAGTACGACTTCTATGGCGACGCCAACGTTGTCGAGACGTACATCAGCTATTTGCGGAAGAAGATCGACGCCGATGGCCCGAAGCTGATCCAGACGGTGCGCGGGTTCGGCTATTCGCTGCGGATCGAGCCGGATTAGCTCGCGATGACGATCAAGACGCGCCTGCTCATTATCATCTCCGTCTTCGTCCTGCTTGCCTTCGTGGCGAGCGGCGTGCTGACGGTGAATCGCACGCGCGCCGGCATGATCGACCGCATTGACCAGTCGCTGGCCAGCAGTCCGATCCGGCCGCTGCTGCAACCGAACAATGATGCTCATGGCCCTGGTCGACAGGCGTTCGCCACGCTGCTTCTGGGAGCTGACGGCACGGTGCGCTACAGCTCGCCGAGCGGTTACCCGGATGAACCCGACCCATTGCCCGATCTGACAGGGATGTCTCTCGAAGACATCGACCGCCACGCAGGCACGTTCTTCAACATCAACGCGGAAGGCGGCGGAAACCTGCGCTATCGCGTGCTGTTGCGCAACGTACGTGAGGGAGGTTATCTGGCGCTCGCTGCACCGCTGACCGACGTACAGGCGACGACGCGTGGCCTGATTGTCGGGATGACACTCAGCAGTCTGGCGATCCTGACCATCTTGCTGATTGCGGTCTGGCTCGTTATTCGTGCTGGCCTGCGCCCGATCGACGACATGATCGCCAGCGCCGGGCAGATCGCAGCCGGCGACCTGTCTCACCGCATCGAGCATGAGGACGACACGACCGAAGTCGGCCAGCTTGGCGGCGCGCTCAACCGCATGCTCGGGCAGATTGAGACGTCCTTCGCAGAGAAGGAGGCATCCGAGCAGCGCTTGCGGCGGTTCGTTGCCGATGCCTCACACGAGCTGCGCACGCCGTTGACCTCGATTCTCGGCTACACCGAGCTGTATCGATCCGGCGCTGCCGCTTCGCCGGAAGGGATCGCGCGGGCGATGTTGCGCATCGAATCCGAGGGCTCACGGATGGGCAAGCTGGTTGATGACCTGCTGTTGTTGGCGCGACTCGATCAGGGCCGCGAGCTGCAGCGCGAGCCGGTCGAGCTTGGCCGCCTCGCTGCTGACGCCGTCGCGGCGGCCCGCACGGTCGAGCCGGAGCGCCCGATCACCTTTGAGCGCAATGAGCCAGTCTGGGTTTCCGGTGATGCCGACCGGCTCCGGCAAGTGATCGATAATCTGTTGGCCAATGTGCGGCAGTACACCTCGGCAGGTGACGCGGTGCGCGTCACTGTCGGCACTGACCACCAGAAGGCAGTGCTGATCGTTGCCGATAGTGGCCCCGGCATGACCGCCGAGGCGGCAGCGCACGTGTTCGATCGCTTCTTCCGCGCCGACCCATCTCGATCGCGCGCCAGTGGCGGCAGTGGGCTGGGTCTGTCGATCGTGTCTTCGATCGTTGCAGCGCACAACGGCAGTGTCGATCTCGTCACCGCTCCGGGCAAAGGATCAACGTTCAGGATCACATTCGATCGCGTCAAAACGCCGTCAGAAACCTGAGAATTCCATGGGAATATCGTTCAAGTGCTTGACAGTGACGCAGAGTCACAGGTTAGATGTACGTACATTCCGACCTTGGCGGCTCATAGTGGGGCTTTGTGGGCCATTGAGACGAGTAAAAGGGGTGGATGAGTGAAATCGCGACGAGCTGTGATGTTGTCACTTGCTGTGATGACCGCGTTCGCCGGCGCACTCCCTCTGGTCGGGCCGGCAGCGGCCGACTACCTGTTTGAGAGCGGAGACGTGGCGGTCGTTGCCGGTACCGGCGGCGACGGTCTGAACCTGCGTACGGCACCCGGAACGCATTCCGAGATTCTCTGGTCTCTGAGCGAATATGACGCCATGGAAGTGGTGAGCGGACCAGTCACGGCAGACGATGGCTCTGCCTGGTATCAGGTCTGGGCGCTGACCGGCGAAGGCTGGGAGGCCGGGTGGGTCTCGGCAGACTACGTCGAACCACAGGGTAGTGCGGCTTCATGGAGTGAAGACTCCTGGGACACCGTGACCTATGCTGCGAGCGACTACGCGTTCGCAGATTCGACGCTGTCGCCGGCCGATTCTGTGGATGCAGCAGCGGGTGTGCCGATAACCGTCTGGGCCGATGGCGAGGGGCTGCTGCTACGCGATGGCCCATCGTACGGCGCTGAGACGCTCGTCGGCATTCCCGAGGGCGCGCTCGTGGATGTCCTGTCGCCGAACTATATTGATGAGGACGGCGTCGCCTGGTCGCGAGTGCAGTACGACGGCTATGTCGGCTACACGCGCGCTGCGGGCTATGCGACGGGTGGCTGGGCTACTTCACCAGCCAGCGATGTCGGGCAGGCAATTGTCGATGCTGCGATGGCGTACATTGGTGTGCCCTATCTCTGGGGCGGTACAGACGTTGACGGCTTCGATTGCTCCGGCTTCACCTGGTACATTCTGAATCAGGAGCTCGGCTTTGATGTGCCGCGCCCAATGGAAGGCCAGATCGTGACCGGCATGTCCGTCTCGCGGGATGAGCTGGCACCCGGTGACGTGATCTACTTCCAGAACACGTACCAGTGGGGCGTCTCCCACGTCGGGTTCTATCTGGGTGACGGCCTCTTCATCAGCGCGACCGGCCAGTTTGACGGGGTCGGCATCAGCAGCCTCTATGATCCATATTGGGCAACGCGCTATCTGACCGCCAACCGCATCGGCTAGTCAGTCTCGGCGCGCATCTCGACCGCCAGATCACGGCAAGTCTGCCGGCATCTGGCGGTCAATCGTTTCCGTAGATCATTCCCCTCAGACTCTCAACAGACACTCAGGAAACTCTCAGAGCGGGTCCGTAGGCTCATTTCATCATGACCGGCGGTTCGGTCGTGATGGCTGAAAGGACTCTGACATGGACAACGATGATCTTCCTGTTGGTCGTGTTCTCTCTCGTCGCGAAGTGTTGGCACTCTTCGGCGCAACCGGTGTTGTGATGCTGGCAGGCTGTTCGACGTCGGCAGACGATCCGACCGCGACGAGCGCTCCCGCGACACTGTCACCCACGCCGACGATCACCCCGGAAGCGGCGACTACTCCAACCAGCACAGCAACAGCCGCCGAGACTGACTCGGCGACAGCCACAACGGAGGCGAGCGACGACGCCGAGCCGACCGAGTCCAGCGAGGCAACGCCGGTGCTGCTGGCGTGCGTCGTGAGTCCGGAGCTGACTGAAGGGCCGTACTTTGTTGATGAGCGGTTGCTGCGATCTGACATTCGGACTGACCCATCGACCGATACGGCGGTCGAGGGCGTGCAGCTCGATCTGACAGTACGCGTCGCGCAGGTTGGCTCGGATGGGTGTGTGCCGCTGGCGAATGCAGCGGTCGACATCTGGCAGTGCGACGCTCTCGGCGTCTATTCCGATGTTCAGGATCCGGGCTTCGATACCGCAGGAACGATGTTCCTGCGTGGCTATCAAGTCACCGGCGATGATGGCGCGGTCCGCTTCACCACGATTTACCCCGGCTGGTATCAGGGACGCGCCGTTCACATTCACTTCAAGGTTCGGGGTGACAGTCCCGGCGGCGGATCGTACGAGTTCACCTCTCAATGGTTCTTCGATGATGCGCTCTCCGACATCGTTCACACCAAGGAACCGTACGCGCAGAAGGGCCAGCGCACGTTGATGAATGACGGCGATAGCATCTTCCGCGATGGTGGCAACCAGCTCGTCCTGGATGTGACGCAGACCGACACCGGCTACGCCGCGACATACGACATCGGCGTACAGCTCGACTGATTCAGCAGCGTGAGGCGCCTGTTTGCGCAAGCCAGAGGAGATGATGAGATGAACGCAACCCGCTACAAGATTGCCGGGGCTCTGGCAGCCGTTGTGCTGCTTGGTGCGATTGGCATCTGGTACCAGTTCTTCCGCGACGACGCGCCGCCACCGGCCTCGCTGGACGCAGCAGTCTCGGCGCTAGCGCCAACTGCGGCACCGACCGAAGCCGCGACAGCCACGACCGCTACCAGTGTGGCCACGGGCCTGACGAGCGCAGCCATCGTCACCCAGACGCCGTCTGTGGCCACTGAGGTGCCGTCCGAGACCTCGACCGGTGACGGGCTCGCCGGGGAATGGACTGTTGTCGCTCAGGAGAATGCGTTCGTCGGCTATCGCATCGGCGAGGAGCTGGCCAGCATTGGGACAACTGAGGCCGTTGGCCGCACGTCCGATGTCATCGGCACGCTGACCATCGACGGTACGAACCTGACGGCGGCAACGATCACGGTCGACATGACGACGCTGGAGAGTGATGAATCGCGCCGCGATCGGGCGTTGAACGATCAGGCGCTGGAGACACGGGCCTTCCCGGAGGCGACATTCGTGCTGACCGAACCGGTCGAGCTTCCGGTCGGACTGGCAGACGGTGAGTCGGTATCCGTCACCGCCACCGGCACGCTGACGCTCCACGGTGTTGAACAGACCGTCCAGATCCCGATGGAAGCGCAGGTGAGCGGAGATACGCTGGTGGTCGTTGGTTCGCTCGATATTTCGCTCGCCGACTATGGGATTTCGCAGCCACAGTCGCCAGCCGTCGTTTCGGTTCAGGATCACGGCACGCTGGAGTTGCAGCTCTACTTCGAGCGCACGACCTGATCGCGATCGCGAGGAGATAACGTATCGCGCGCGACCGGCAAGCAGATGCTTGCCGGTCGCGTTTTTCGCGTGCTATGTTGTGGGGAACGAGCGGCATGCGGCGCGAGAGTTGCCTGCGATTGGGGCGCTTTCCGACACCCCGCAGCGTCCGGTGTTTTTCACGTGGACTTTGTGGGAAGGATGCGCGCGTTGCTTGCGGCAATCGGTGAAGTCCTGCCGATGACGGTCGCAGTCGCGACCAGCCCCATCCAGATCATTGCAGTCCTTGTCTTGCTGTTCTCTGCGCGGGGTCGGGTGTCCGGGCCGGCGTTTCTGGTCGGCTGGATTGTTGGCCTGACGGCAGTCGGAGCGTTGACACTCCTCCTCGCCGATCCTGCCCGCGTCAAGAGCAGTAGCGAGCCATCGACGGTCGGGTCGCTGCTGCAGATTGGTCTGGGAATCCTGCTGCTCGTGCTGGCAGTGCGGCAGTGGACCAGCCGTCCGCGCGACGGACCACCGGGCCAGTCGCCCACCTGGATGGCAGGGCTGGACAGCGCGTCACCAGTGAAAGCAGCGCTGATTGGTGCGGCGCTGTCTGGTATCAATCCCAAGATCATCGTCTTCACTATCGCTGCCACGCTCAGCATTGCCCAGACCGGCACGACGGTCGGCAGCGCGATCGTTGGACTGGCAGTTTTCATCGTGCTGGCCAGTCTGACCGTGATTGTCCCGGTCTTCTGGTATCTGCTGGCCCCAGCCAGCGCGGCGCGTGTGCTGGGCGGCTGGCACAGCTGGCTGGTGGCAAACACGGCTGTCGTGATGACGCTGTTGTTCCTGTTCTTCGGCGTGAATCTCATCGGCAAGGGCATTAGTGGCCTGGGGGCGTAGGCGGGCTCGGCGACCTGGCAGCTCCGATGTGTCAGCCCGAACGCCCCCGTGTGTGATGCATGTGGCTCTACCCGAGCGGGATAGCCTGGCTCGGCTCGTAGTCGTTGCGGCTCTGTGGCGACGTGGTGTTGACGGTAACATCGCCGCTCTGGGCGACGGTGACCGGGAATGTGGCTAGCGGGCGAGGTGCCGGTCCGCTGGTGACCACGCCGTGGCGATCGAACGTCGAGCCATGACATGGGCAATGAAACTGCCCCTCGTCCGACTTCCAGGGCGTCTTGCACCCCTGATGCGTGCAGGCCCAGTACAGTGCCAGCGCACCGTCGTCGTTGTTAATCAGGTGGAACTGACCGCTATCGCTGGTGGCTGGGTCGCTGCCCACGGCCGGCAGATCGGCCTGCGGGATGGTGATGTCACCCTTGAAGCGTTCGTTGCCGGATCGGCGCGTTAGCAAAAACAGGCCACCGGTTGCGGCGATGACGAGCCCCGCCCCGCCGATGACGGCGTTGCGGATGAACTCGCGTCGGTCCATGTTCTCCATTAGTTCGTGGATCTCCTCGTCAATGCTGCCAGCACCGTATTCACCACACTGACCTGTCGGCGCGTGAATGGTGGGCGTCCGGTGCGAGCATGCTTATTCGATACGTAGGCAATCACAATGTCTTCTTCGGGATCAATCTGCAGCGTGCAGCCGGTCGCTCCGCCGTGGCCGAAGCTGGTCGGAGACAGGAGATCGCCCGAGGTCGCGCTGTCGCCCTTGACGGCGAACCCGGCACCCCAGGCGATATCTCGCGCCGGGAGGTCGGGCGAGAATGATCCGGGTGTGTTGCCGCCCGTCTGGTCAGTCGACATAACCTGAACACCTGCTTCGGAGAGGACACGTGTGCTGCCGCCTGGTGCAAACAGCAGGCCGAAGCGCAGCAAATCGGCGACCGTCGCGCTGACGCCGAATGCGGGGTGGGCGAGGCCGAGACCGTAGGCACTGTTGTACATGTCGCCGCTGGTGCCCTCTCCGAGTGGTCCGGCAACCAGTGCGAGCCGGTCGGTGACATCCGGCGGGCTGGGGAAGTGGGTGTCGTGCAAGCCGCCCGGCGTCAGGACGAGGTCGCGCACCAGATCGGGAAACGGCTGCCCGGTTGCGACTTCGGCAACACGCCCAGCCATGGCGTAGTTGTAGTCGCTATAGGCGTGCTGTGTGCCCGGCGTGAATTGCAGTGGCAGGTGGTAGACCTCATCAACCAACTCGTCGAGCGGAGTCTCATGGAGCAGGCGTTGCTCCATCTCGGGTGATTCGTAGATCATGCCGGACGTATGCGTGAGCAGGTGGCGCAGGGTGATCGTGTCGCGCCCGTCGCCGGTAAATTCCGGCAGGATGAGGCGGATCGGCATCGAGAGGGTCAGCACGCCGCGCTCGACCAGCGCCATGACGGCGGCGGCGCTGTAGACCTTCGAGATTGATGCCAGCGGCCAGAGCGTCGATGCGGATGCCGGCACGTCGGGACGCGCCATGCCGGCGTGGTGTTCGCCGATCTGCTCGCCGTGCCAGGCGATGGCGACGGCGGCAGCGGCAACCTCGCCGCGTGCGACGAAATCGTCGATCAGGTCGAATGTCTGTTGCAGCTTGTGCGATGCGTTCGTTGCCACGTCCAGCCTACTTTCCGCATGAGTCTATCAACCGCTACGGCAGCGGATGATAGCGTCGATACTCTAGCAGGCCGATAGCACTGTCTGATTGATCGTCAGGCGACCGCGCCGATGGCCCAGAACACGACCATTCCGCTCAGCAGTGCGGCCCAGTATGGCAACGAGCGACCGACGACAACTGCTGCCGCAATTGCGCCGAGGACGCGGCCGGGTACGGTGCCC
>JAMLIA010000050.1 GCA_023954495.1 Thermomicrobiales bacterium
CGGGATTGCGGCCGGCGATTTCTCTTTCACACAGGCATCGGCGGCGACTCACTCACCTGAAAAACACGAACAGGCGACCATCAACAATTCAACATAACGCAACTTCCCAATGAATCCCGAGTGCATAAATCGGGATTACTTCTCGGACATCAGCGCACACATCCGAACACCAATGACAGGCCGCCCGATCGTCCTATCCGAGAAATCCGAGCGATGTACTCGGTATTAAGACTTATTAGTACCTAGTATTCATTCTCAACATCATGTATACTCCTGGTAGTTGAGTTTGGACTTACGTGCCATTCAAGCAGGAGGATACAGATGCAGCAGATTCATACTGGCCAGTGCGGACTTTGCACCCACTTCGGCGAGAACAAGCCGAACGACGTCCAGATCATCCAGATCCGCACCAAGCATGAGGCCCCGGAGACGTTCGTCTCGGCCTGCGGTCACCCGAAGCACGCCGCCCTCGATCTGCGCGTCACGCCGATCAGCAGCTGCGCCGGCTTCGAGATGGCCCAGGACGTCCAGGCCGACTAATCTCGCTCCACCGAACCGAGCTGCATATCGGCTCTGCAGACAGGGTCGCGACGATCGTCGCGACCCTGTCTGCATCTATTGGGTAGGTCCCCAGCACTAGACACCTTTCATCGATTTGGACGAGAGTTTATATCTGCCAGATGGATAGCCAACTGTCGACACACGGCATATCGCACGAACGCGCGTCCTCTTCGAGTGCGCCGAGGTTGATTGGCACCCTGTGAAACTCAACAGACAAGAGTGTCGCGCTGACATTCAGGACTGCGTATTCTGCCCAGGGGAATATCCGAAATGAATCGGGCAGGAAGCGTCGATCGAACGCCGCGCCCACGCTCCCAGGATTCACGATCACTCGATCACCACTCCGACGCAGCAGAGGCTCGTGAGTGTGACCACCGACGTTAATCGTCGCGTCAGATCCCACAAACCACTCATCCAATTGCGACTGCGGAGTAGCAGCCAGAATATTGTCAGACCAGGACCGCGGTGAACCATGATAGGCGAGGAGAGTCAGATCCTCCGCGAGCGCTCTCGAATGAGTCTTTGGAAGGGACGCGAGGTACTCACGGTCATCCATACTCAATTGTTCCTGGCACCAGCGATTGATTGGAATTGTCCAATGAGCGCTTGGTCGAGTTGAAGATACAGTCAGATCCGGATCAATTGGCTCAATCAGCATCGCATCTGCGTTTCCCATGATGACAGTAGACGCAACGCGACGGATACGCTTAATGACCTCATGTGGTCGAGGGCCATCTGCCGCGAGGTCACCGAGACACACGATCTCGTCAACGTCTCGACGCTTGACATCATCAAGCACTGCGTCCAACGCGACGAGGTTGCCGTGTATGTCGCTTACCAATGCCAAACGCATAGGTCCCCTCCAAAGTGAGTGCTATATAAATCTCAACACAATTCGTCGGCCCTCAGCACTCCTGACCGGCGATCAGTCGCGCGAAGCAACAGGAGTCCGCCATGGCAGTCCGGCTCATCTACGAGACACACTCGATCACGATCGATAATGAAGAAGGCATCGCGACAGGCTGGTTGCCGGGCGAGCTATCCGCGAGAGGTCGCCTGGAGGCGGCCCGACTTGGTGAGCGACGACAAAGCGACAATCTGCCAGTACGTCTCCGACTTGCATCGTGCCGTTGAGACAGCCCAGATCGCGTTCGCCGAGCACGACATCCTCATCGCCAGGACACGCGGCTCCGTGAATGCAACTACGGGGAACTCAATGGGATCGCGGTTGCAGAGCTCGCCGCGCTTCGTCGCAGCCACATCGACACGCCGTTCCCCGGCGGGCAGAGCTACCGTGATGTCGTCGACGCGACCCGCGCGTTCCTCAGCGACATCGTGCCCGGGCACGACGGCCAGACAATCCTCGTCGTTGCGCACTCGGCCAATCGCTGGGCGCTTCAGCATCTGCTGGACGGTGTCCCGCTGGAAGACCTCGTTGATGCGCCTTTCGCCTGGCAGCCGGGGTGGGAGTTCATGGTGTCATCGTGACTTGTTGACGTAACGCGATGTGGGAGACGCGCCAGATCAATCACGAAGCGAACACGTCGATTGGCAAACCAAAACGCTGGCTCAGTCCACGCATGTGGCCAAGCGTCATCTGTCGCGATCCGCTGAGGACCTCCGAGATGACCGACCGCGTTGGAAAGATGTCGAGAAGATCTGTCTGTCGCAACTCGTTTGCTTCCATCAGGTGCCGCAGCACATCAACACCGGAGACATCTGGCAACGGGAACCGCTCGTCTTCATACGCCTCAACGAGGATGCTCAACGTGTTGAGATAATCCTGCTCATCAGCACTCAGATCGCCGCGCTCAAGCAAGCTATCCATGGTCGCGACGACTTCATCGAGTTCGTCATCTGAACGAATGGCTCGTGGCGGGAGGGAGGCGATGATTTCAATGTACGATGTTGACATAGCCTTCTCCAGACTCTCCATCACTTCCAGCGACCACGGTCATACTCAGCATGTGTCAAGACATGCTTGATAAAGACCTTGCTCCATTGGAAATCAACCACCGCAATGATGCGAATGTCATCTTTCACGTTGAAGACCGTGTACTGACCAACCATATCGGCTGACCGATACGTCATTCGGAGTTCTGCGAACGTCCGCCATTCCGCCTTGTTGACAACGCGAAACCATGTGTTGAGTGCAGTCGTCGCATCTGCGTGCACTGCGGCGAACTCACGAAGACGTCTGCGCGTGATGACGTGCAATGATCGCTCCACGACAGCCTGGTGATGTTCGCACAATGCGAACATCATGTCAAGGGATACCTCAACGCGGAATGAGTTCCATTATCACTCGGCTCTCCCCGACGGATCAATCATCAGTTCATCCTCCGGCTCACCGTCGTCCTGTGCCTCCGGCACATCGGGCGGCGGTTCGTTCGGGTCGCTGTAATCAATGATGTAGTCAATGGTCGGGCGCAGTTCGGCGTCTTCGTCGCCTGATTCGGTGGCAATTTCGACGCGCTGCTGGTCCGGCGCGATGATCCAGACGTTGCGCATCACACGCTCCAATCGTTGCGAGGCGTCTCCTGCGTCTACCTTACATCAGCAACACAGAGGCCGAGCGTCAGACAAGCAAACTCCCACAATCGCCGAGTTCCTGCTAGGATGCGTCCTCACAGAACAACGTGGCAGTCTGCTCGGGAGCGGCGCTCGTGGGCAGCAGGGGAGGCACGATCATGGCCGGCGAAGAAACCGCCATCGGTTACCTGAATGAGAACTACAAGAAGTTCTCGAGCATGGCGCGCGCGATCTGGGAGAACCCCGAGATCGGGCTGGACGAGAAGTTCGCCTCGAAGACGATCGCCGACGAGCTGGAGAAAGCCGGCTTCGCGGTCGAGTTCGGCGCGGGGCAGATGGAGACCGCCTTCGTCGCCAGCTGGGGCGAGGGCACGCCGATCATCGGCATCCTCGGCGAGTACGACGCGCTGCCGAGCCTCTCGCAGGATTCCACGCCGGAGCGCAACGAGCTCGTCCCCGGCGGTCCGGGTCACGGCTGCGGCCACAACCTCTACGGTGTCGGCGCGCTCGGCGCGGCGCTGGCTATGCAGGAGGCAATGAAAGAGCAGGGCATCAGCGGCACGGTGCGCTACTACGGCTGCCCGGCCGAAGAGACGCTGACCGGCAAGACCTACATGGCCCGCGACGGTGTCTTCGACGATCTGGACGCCTCGATCACCTGGCACCCTGGCTACGCCAACACCGTGCCGATCAACAGCTCCAGCCTGGCGATGAATTCGTTCAAGGTGCACTTCCACGGGCAAGCGTCCCACGCGGCGGCCGTCCCGCACATGGGCCGCAGCGCACTCGACGGCGCTATGCTGATGGACATCGGCGTCAACTACCTGCGCGAGCACATCATCCAGGATGCGCGTATTCACAGCGTCATCAAGGATGGCGGCGAGGCGCCGAACGTCGTCCCGCCGACGGCGACGATCTGGTACTTCGTCCGCGCACCGAAACGCGACCAGGTCGAGTCGATCTACCAGCGCATGCTGGATTGCGCCAAGGGCGCAGCGTTGATGACCGGCACCACCTACGACGTTGAGTTCCTGACCGGCTGCTACGAGATGCTGCCGAACGCCGTCGTCAGCAACATCATGCTGGACAAGATGGAGGACATCGGCGGGATCGAGTTCAGCCACGACGACATGGAGTTCGCCCGCCAGCTGCAGGCGTCGATTCCGGCGGAGATCATCGAGATGAGCCGTGAGCAGACGTTGCAAAGCTCGATCGCCGGCACGACTGCCGACGACATCGGCGATGTGCTGTGCGAGAACGTCATCCGCCCGTCAGAAGAGTTCCGCATCGGGCACGGCTCGACCGAGGTCGCTGACGTCAGCCAGATCACACCAACCGCGAACATGTGGGCCTGCTGCCACCCGCTCGGTTCGCCGGGCCACAGCTGGCAGATCACGGCGTCGTCCGGCGCGGAGATCGGCTTCAAGGGCATGGACTTCGCCGCCAAGTCGATGGCGCTGACCGGCCTGGAGCTGATGGTCAACAAGGAAGCGCTCGAAGCGGCCAAGAAGGAGTTCGTCGAGGCGACCGGCGGGCGCAAGTACGTCACGCCGCTGCCGGAAGGAGCGACACCGAAGAAGGGTGGGTGAGCGGCCCTCACCGGTGCCCAGAAGGGTTTCACCCCTCTCCCACCAGAGGAGGGGGAGTCGTTACGTTGGCGCTTAGATCACGCGATCGCGGTTGCGGTAGGTTTCGATTGGCCAGGCGCGCATGCCGCCGGTGTAGACGCTGAGGATGGTGCCGTCGGCGTCGCGCTCGTAGCGGTAGTGCTCGCCCTGCGAGCCGTACGGCGAGCCGCCCATGATCTTGAGCGTGTTGGCATCGACGACCGCGGTAGCTCGGCGGCCATCGTGTGCGGCGATTTGGCCGACTGGGCTGCCGGCGTAGAGTTTGCCGCCCAGCAGGTAGATGACGGTCACGCGCCCCACAGCGTGGCGAAGCGCCGGTGATACGAGGTCGATCGACGGATCGGCGTCGGCCGGCGGCTGCAGCGCGGCGCTGTTGGTCAGGCCAGAGCTGAGCGGTGCCTTCGACGGCACGCTGCGGGCGTTGTCGAGGATCTTGAGGATGCCGGCAGCCAGCTCTTCGGCCGGACCGTCGACCGAGTTGGTCAGCACCGAGATCGCCAGGCCCTCGTTCGGGTCCCACATCGTGCGGGTGATGTGGCCGGGATAGCCGCCCGAGTGACCGACCATGCAGTGCCCGTTGTAGTAGTGGACCGTCGTGCCGTAGCCGTAGCCATCGCGGGCGCCGGGCGCCTTCGGCCATCCACTGGCCGCTGCATCTCGTTCTTTGAGCGATCGCTGATCAGGCGGTCACCGAAGAAGTGCGCCGACGCGAACTGCACCATGTCCTCGGCGGTCGAGTAGAAGCCGGTCGCCGCCGCCATCGCGTGCGTATCGACGTGCGGGATCGTCTGCCGCTCGGTCCAGCTGTTCAGACCGCGCTGTGGCCACCGGCGTAGTCGTCGATCCGCGCCTCGTCCAGCTCCGCCGCGTTCGTGAGCCCCAGCTTGACAATCGCCGACTTCGTGTAGTCGTTGTACGTGCTACCAGCCGCCTTGCCGACGATCATCCCCAGCAGCGAGAAGCCGATGTTCGTGTACTTGAACGTCGACTCCGGCTGGCGGACGACGCCCTCGCGGATCGAGAGCTCGAGCAGCTCCTTCTCGTCCGGGAATGGTCGACTGTGCTGCCAGTAGGTCGCATCGACGCCATCGCGGATGACGCCGCCGTTCTGCGAGACGAGCTCGCGCACCGTCACATCGGCCAGCGACGACCCGGCCTCCTTCAGCTCAGGAATCCACTGCCCGGCCGTGATCGTCCAGGCGCAGCTTGCCGGCCTCGACGAGCTGCATGACCGCCGTCGCGGTGAACGTCTTGGAATGCGAGGCGATGCGGAAGAGGTGCGAGGTCGTCAGATCCTCGCCGGTATCGAGGTTCGACTTTCCGTACGCCTTGCTGAACTGCAGCTTGCCGTCGTACCAGATCGCCACCTGCGCTCCGGGCGTGCGCAGCTTCCAGACGCGATAGTCGAGCCACTGATCGACATAAGCGAGCGCCTCATTCATGCGCTCGACTGCCGACACCGAAGAATCCGTCACCATCTCACTCCAACTCCTGACCCACAACACGTATCCACCCGCCCACAGCGACGAGTAAGCGAGTGCGTTGAATCCGTGCAGGCTAGCGGAGATAGGGCGGGGAGTGCAATGGGGGTGTGATGCGGTCAGGTTGGGAGCATGTGGTCCACAGGTAGAGCTGTTCGTGTGAGCAACGACAGCCCGCCTTGCTCGAAAGCGGGATCGCCTGACCATTACCGATATTGGCGATAGGGGTGGATCAAGGATTTCAACGGCCATAATCCAGAATCGGCATGGTTCTTCAATCGTTAACTATTGTCCGTTGCAACTCCGTCCTCTGATCGAATTGACGACGTTGACCCATGGTGTCTGAGATAATTTCGAATGCACGATTCGATCCCGCCGCTCACGGATCAACCAGGTATCACTCCGGCAAGACCTGCCACCGCACCAATTGCGAGCCTCACCAGTATCCCGCGAAAGCTGATTTCCATTCGACGGTTGGCTTCTAGCAGCCGGGTTTCATATTCACGGTGAACGTTGAACTCGAACGCGCCACCGCCTGAGTAATGTCAGAGCAGCATGCTCAACTCACTATGACGCTACGAGAATAAATGTCCCGGTGCTGTCTCAACTCCTGAATGTCATCCCAACCTAACTCGGCAACGTCAGGGACAAAATCCGCAGAGCGCTGGGGCCGCAGATTCCGGAATCCGCTTGCTCACGTTCGATATCAACATAGCAACGCGACTATGACGAGAGCCCATGCCAGGCTTGAGCCCTGATGCTTGCAGAGTAACGCGTCATGATTCGCACTTTGACACCAAAGATCGAACAAATAGGTCGGGCCATAGTTTCTCAATTGCGGGTCGCGCTCATCAACTGGATTACGCTCCCGGCGATTTGCTTTATTTCTGGTTTGGTGGAACAGTTCCAAATTGAACTATGATCGTCCCCTCACCTGCTCCTCCTTTAGCGGCTCAAGGGTTGCTCGCCAGGATCGTGATGTGTCTGACTCCAAGATCCGGCGTATTGGCCGATCCGGGGGCGCATCGTTCGAGCCATGGCAGTAAAACCCACTGCCCGGCAGCGCCGGGCAATTTCGAGTCTGCTTACTTCAACGGTCTACTCCTCGCATTAGGCGAATGCCAGAATTCAACTGACCCGTTTGGCCCGGCCTTGTCCAATCCATTCACCCGCTTGAAGATAGACTCGTCGTGGAGAAGCGACGCAATCTTGATTCGCTGTCGAACCTTTTCGAGTGCGGCACCAGTGATGAGAGAACTCGCATTGGATCGAGTGGGAAATAGATAGTGGAATCATGGGACATGAGTGCCGACGGCCATTTCTATCGCCATTCTGGAGTAGGCGGTTGATCTGTAGGCCAGCTTTCTGCCTTTAGAGATTCATTCGCTACAAAAGAAAGTCTACTGCATTCTGATGCCACCTGATATGAACGTACGAACTCTCGTTCGTTGCACCAGGGTGCCTCTGGCGTCCGTCCCAGAATTGAAGGCCGTTACGATATCGACCAATTGATTGCGTTACTTCGGTACTGGGTAGCTAATCGTCCTGAGCGCCTGGCTGAGCCTGGTTTCACCGGCGAGTCATATGAGAGCGTACTGGACACGCTGATGGGACTGCCAAATCCTAGGCATACGGCATTCTTCACTTACGACAGACAGATTTGGTACTCTGTATACACATAAAGGATGCATGGTTGGTCTATGAAGAAACACTACCAAGACAAGGTTGACAAATGGTGTACCGCCACGCTGATTCCGTCTACGAGGAGGTCAAACGGCCTAGTGTTCCGGCGATCTTTGATTGAGTTAACAGAGATCATCCGGGACAATCCGTCGATACAGAAGCCAGCGCTGTTTTATTCATGTTTCCGCAGGTCTATGGCGAGGCACAACCATACGTACGACGTGTTGCAGATCACCATCGAGATACCTGCATCATACCGAAATCTTATACTAGACATAAATGCTTACCTGAACGCTGCAATCAACACGCACTTGGGTAAATCCGATCATTTTGGAGGATGAGTGATGGCGAACCACTTTACTGAACGCCGTATGCTCGAATAGTGGGAGATCAGACTGACTAGCTCGTTGTTAAACCGCTGCAGAGAGTACGACAAGCGCATCGCACATCAGACCAAGCCTCCTTGCTGACATCTTCAAGTTCCGTGACTTGCATGAGGGCGATTGATGTCCTAGTCGATCTGACAGATGCATTTGTTGGTTTGGTAGTACTGGACTATTGTGTCTGAGATACGCTGTTTTCTGGGAGAACATCTTCAGTTCCTGACTGCAGAAAGTACGCTTGCAGATACCCGTTCGTACGTAAACCAAAATCCTCAACTTAACCCCCACATATCGTTTGTACACATTTAACGACGCTTCATGGTGACAAGGCACGCTCGGGCGTCACGAGCTAATAGACCGCGCTAGCCGGCGAGGTGGAAGCGGACGGGATCGGCGGTGATGTAGGTCTGGACGGTGGCGGCGTCCATGGTGTCGAGGCGGTCTGGCGTGAGCCCGCTGAGCTCTGGGACGTCTTTGCCGAGGATCTGGTCGGCCACGGCGCGGCCGACGGCGGGCGCGATGGCGAAGCCGTGGCCGGAGAAGCCGGCGGCGATGGAGAGCCCGTCGACGGCGGAATAGCGACCGACGTACGGGATCTCGTCGATGCTGATGGCTTCAAGTCCGCACCAGCTGCGGGCTATGTCAAGCTCGTTCAGCAGCGGGATCAGGCGCGCGCCGTGCGACCAGTTGCCGGCGACACTCTCATCAATCCGCTCGTAGCTGAGGCGATCGGCTGAGGGCTGGCCGGGCCAGCCACCGCCGAGCAGGAACTCGCCGGATGGCAACTGCTTGAGCGACAGCCGGTAGCTGGGGCCGCCCATGACCGGCTTGACCAGTCCGGGCGTCGTCGGCGTCGATAGCACCATCTGCAGCGCGTGCATGCGGACCGGCAGGACGATGCCGAGCGGTGCGAGCAGCGCGTCGCTCCAGGCACCGGCGGCGACAACGGTCGCGTCGGCGAGGATGTCGCCGGCGGATGTCCGCACGCCGAGGACGCGGTTGTTCTCGACGATCAGCTCGATAGCGGTTGTGTTGGTGAGGTACTTCGCGCCGTGGCGCTGGGCGGCGGCGGCGAATGCGCGGGTCGTGGCCGCCGGGTCGGCGTGGCCATCCTCGGGCGAGTAACTGCCGCCGATCACGCGGTCGTTGGCGGCCGGCGCGATCTCGCGCGCTTCTTTGGCATCGACGAAGCGCACGTCGGTGAAGCCGTTGGCGTGCTGGGTCTCGACGAATGCGCGAGTGCTCTCGGCCTCTGCGTCCGTCTCGGCGACGCGGAGGTTGCCCTCGCGGCGGTAGCGGACGTCTGCGCCGAGCTCTTCTTCCAGCGTGCGCCAGCGGTCGATCGCTTCGGTCGCCAGCGCAGCCTCGGCGTGATGGCGGCCCTGGCGACGGACCCCGCCGGCGCTAGCCCACGAGGCGGATGGCTCGGTGGCCGGCTCCCAGCGATCGACGACGATTACCGACGTGCCCGCCCGCGCCAGGTGATACGCGGTCGAGCTGCCATTGACACCGCCACCGATGATGACGACATCCGTTGTCTCATTGCTCATTCCACATCCCCTTTCAGATCTCGCGATCGCTGCCAGCGATCTATCTTCCGCATTGTCGCGTACTTCGGTCCATCGTGAATACGGACGTTGATGCCAATCGGTTATGTCTACTCGATCATATCTACCAGATGCAAATTGTCGATCAGGCGAATGCCGTCGGCAATGACGGCGACGATCACGAGGGCATCGCCGTGGATGATGCCATCGCATTCGGTGAACGACGCCGGGGCGACCAGCGTGGCGTAGTCGATGGTGATCTGGGGCTCAGCGCGCAGGCGCTGGCGCAGCGCCTCGCGGAGCTGTGCAGCGTCGCGCTCGCTGGCGTCCCAGGCGGCGCGCACGTCAGCCAGCGCCTGCGGGATGGCGGCGGCTGCCGAGCGCGCGGACGGCGACAGCAGCACGTTGCGGCTGCTCAGCGCAACGCCGTCGGTGTCACGCACGGTCGGCACCGGCACGATCTTGACCGGCAGCGCCAGATCAGCGACCAGACGACGCACGACCGCTAGCTGCTGGGCGTCCTTCTGGCCGAAGTACGCGGTCTGCGGCTGGACGATGTTGAGCAGCATCGTCACGACCGTCGCGACGCCGGTGAAATGTCCGGGCCGCGCTGCGCCTTCGAAGGTGCGCGCGATCGGTCCGACATCGACGATCGTGGAATGCCCTGCCGGATAGATCTGCTCGACCGTCGGCAGGACCACCAGATCGACGCCCTCGCTGGCGAGCACCGTTATGTCGCGTTCCGTGTCTCGCGGATAGTTGCCGAAATCGTCCGTCGAAGTGAACTGCGTCGGATTGACGAAGATCGAGACGGCGACGGCTGCGTTCTCGGCGCGCGCTCGACGGACGAGCGCGAGATGGCCATCGTGCAGCGCGCCCATCGTCGGCACCAGCCCGAGCGGATCGGGCAACGCTCGTCGCGCCTCGCGCACTTCGTCGACCGTCGTGCTGATCCGCACCGGCAATTCTCCCTGCTCGCTCGCCAGACTCCCCTACCCGGCCTCACTCGCAGTGAGGGTGCCTGTGTGAGGGCGGTTCGTCAAGATAGAGAGCGAGGCGAGCCGTGCTGGCTCGCCTCGTCATATCTCGCATTGGTTGGTGGCGAGGTCAGTCGCCGCTTTCCGGGATCGGCACGGCTTCGACATCGACCGGGAATGCCGCGTGCTCGCTGACTGGATGCGCCGCGACCACTTCGTCGCTGATTAGCTTCCAGGCGACGACTGCGGCGACCAGGATGACCGCCACCGAGACGACGATCGCGCGGTCCATGCCGACCATGAAGGCGTTGCTGGACACCTCGCGCAGCATCGAGCTGACATCGGCCGGAACGCCCGGGAAGAGCGTCTGATCCTGGATCACTCGACCGCCGTAGCTCATCCCGGCACCGAGGATGTCGAGGACCGGCTTGAGCGGCCCGGCATCCGGGTTGTCACGCAGCGCCCGCACCTGAGCGTCGCTGGTGAAGTAGTTCTGGTAGGCACGATTCATGATCGTGCCGAGCAGCGCCACACCGAACGCATTGCCGATCTCGCGGATCGCGCCGTTGACTGCTGACGCGACGCCGCTCTTGCCCGCCTCGACGCTGTTGAGCACTGCGGTCGTCATCGGGGCGAAGATGAGCGACATGCCGAGGCCCATGACCAGGTACGACGGCAGGATGTCCATATAGGTGCCGTGCACGTTAGCGCGCATGAACAGCAGCGTGCCGATGCCAGCGACGACCATGCCGGCCGCGAGCAGCTTCGACGCGCCGATGCGGCCCACCATCATGCCGGAGATCGGCGAGGCCACCATCATCACCGCGACCATCGGCAGCAGCGCCAGACCGGATCGCACCGGCGAGAAGCCGTGGACATTCTGCAGGTAGAGCGTGCCGAAGAAGGCGATGCCGGCGATCAGGAACGAAACGGCGAAGGCAACGATATTCGCGCCGGTGAAGGTCGACGAGCGGAAGAAGCGCATCGGTACCATCGGGCGCTCGGTGCGCAGCTCGACGAGCACGAACGAGACGAACAGCACTGCTGCCAGGGCCAGCGCGCCGACGATCAGCGAATCACCCCAGCCACGGTTGCCGGCCTCGATCAGCGCCCAGGTCAGGGACGCAATCGCGCCGGTGACCAGGATGGTGCCGGGGATGTCGGTCGCGACGGTGCCGGAGGTATCGCGCGTCTCGCGGATGACCGCCGAACTCACGGCAAAGGCCACGATGCCGATCGGGATGTTGACCAGGAAGATCCAGTGCCAGCTCGCGTACTGCACGAGCAGACCGCCAACGACCGGGCCAAGCGCCAGACCGGAGACGGAGATCGCCGACCAGATGCCGAGCGCCTTGCCGCGCTCTTCCGGCGGGAACGCCTCGGAGATGATCGACAGCGAAAGCGGCAGAATGAACGCCGCGCCGAGTCCCTGCAACGCACGCGCCAGAATCAGCATCTCGACGTTTTGCGAGAACGCTGCCAGCACCGACGTTGCGGTGAACAGCGCGATGCCCGCCATGAAGAAGCGCTTCCGGCCCAGCCGGTCGCCGAGTCCACCAGCAGTAATCTGCAGCGATGCGAACACGAGGATGTAGGCAGACACGATCCACTGGAGCTGCGTCGTCGTCGCTTCCAGATCCTTGGAGATCGTCGGCAGCGCGACATTGACGACCAGGTTGTCGAGGATCGCCATGAACAATGCAAAGCAGGACGCGACCAACGCATACCAGCGTGCGTTCTGCTCGTTAATCCGACCGGTCAATTTCGTCATGCCTGGCATAGGCAGCTCCGTTCGATGAGCAACTCCCGCGACGCCGTCGTCACAGGCGGCTAACAATACCCAGCGTGCTCATCGCTGTGCCTGTCCAGATGGCCAGACCTGATACTGGCCGACTGTCAAAAAGCCGAACAGTTCACAGAAATGTCACAAGCGCGTAACACGCAAGCCATTGTTGTCTCGCAAGATTGGAGATGTCGGCAACGGAGCCGACGACGAATGAACCATTGAGGGGGTGTACGGGGTGAGTGCGCAATCCACCACACCACGCATGAACGGCCGGCCAGTCCGGCGCAAGAAACGACAACGCGAACGATCAGCCGAGCCGATCATCCGCGCCGACCATCTGACCAAGCGCTACGGTACCGTCACGGCAGTCGATGACGTGAGCTTCGAGGTTCGACGCGGCGAGATCTATGGCTTCCTGGGACCAAATGGCTCGGGCAAGAGCACGACGATCGGCATGTTGCTCGGACTGGTTGCTCCCAGCTCGGGATCGATCGGGCTGTTCGGCAAGGGGCCGGACGAGCGAGCGGAGACACTGCCGCGCGTCGGCGCGATCATCGAGTCACCAGCGTTCTACCCGTATCTGTCAGGCCGCCGCAATCTGCGGGCGCTGGCCGATCTACGTCCCGGTGTCACCGACGCGCGCATTGATGAGGTTATCGAGATCGTCGGACTGACCGGCGCGGCCAATCGCAAGTACTCAGAGTATTCACTCGGCATGAAGCAGCGGCTCGGCATCGGCTGGACGCTGCTGCACAACCCGGAGCTGCTGGTGCTGGACGAGCCGACGAACGGCCTCGATCCGGCTGGCATGGCCGAGGTCCGCCACCTCATCCTGCAATTGGCCAGCGAGGGCAAGACGATCTTCATCTCCAGCCACCTGCTCAATGAAATCGAGCAGGTTTGCGACCGTGTCACGATCATTCAGCGCGGCAAGCTGATCGCCGAAGGCTGGGTGGACGAGATGGTCAACAGCGAGCCACGCCTCCTCGTCCGCGTCGACGCGCCAGAACGCGCGGAGGGCATCGTTCGTGGGCTGCTGGAGGCCGCTGAGATCGAGATCGACGGCGATGAACTGATGATCAGTGCCGCAGCGTTGCGCCCCGCCGAGATCAATGCCGCGCTCGTGACGGCCGGCATCGGCGTCGAGGAATTGCATACGATCCAGCACTCGCTCGAAGAAGCGTTCCTCGACCTGACGAACAACGTGGAGCAGGAGGCGCAGGCATGACAGCAACGAATATGACCGTCTCGACCTCAGTTCCACCGACGGAGATCCCCGCCGGACAGCCGCGCTTCCAGAGTCTCGTCCGGATGGAGCTACGCAAGCTGCGCTATCGCCCGATGACCTTCGTCATCTTCGGCATCATGGCTGCGCTGCTCTCCGGCCTGATGACGATTGGCTACATCGCCACTCGCGTCTCTAATCGTCCGCCGGGCGTATCCCTTGAGGACGACGTCCGAAGCTTTCTCTTCCCGGGCGTCTTCCAGGATGGATTCAGCATCATCGGCGGAGTCGGTGGCATTCTGCTGGTGGTGATCGCCGCCGCGATCATCGGTTCGGAGTACAGCTGGGGAACGATCCGTGTGTTGGTCGGCTCCGGTGTGCCACGCGCCCGGCTCATCGCATCCAAGCTGGTGACCGTTGGTCTGGTGACGATCGGATTGACGATCGTCGGGTTCCTCGCCTTCACCATCACGTCGGTGGGAATCGCCATTTTCGGCGGCCACACGCTCGACATGAGCTGGCTGAACGGCGGCACTGCCATCGATCTGCTGCTGATGTTTGTCCGCACGATCTTCATTCTGTTCGTTTCAGCGGTGCTGGCGTTCACCGTGACCGTCTTCAGCCGTTCGCTGGCAGCCGGTATCGCAGTCGGCATCGGCTACATGGTCTTCGAGGGCATCGCCGTTGGCCTGCTCGGCCTGATGGGCAACGTTGGCGAGACGCTCGCCGACCTGCTGCTCTCGCCGAACATGAACGCGATCCAGCAACCTAGCAGAACTACATCGGCGAGCGCACCTTTACCAGCGACGGTCTGCCCGATCCCTGGCGCGCGGCTGCGTTGCTCACGGTCTATACCGCCGCCATGATTGCTGCCTGCTTCTGGATGTTCCGCCGCCGAGACGTCTCTTCCGGAGGCTGATGTAACAGATTCCCCTTATCCCCCACACCCCACCCCCATTGAACCGGCGGTCCCCCCACGACCGCCGGTTCCCCTTTGCTTCATGACAACACCGCCGCGACCCGCGCCACCCCGGTCGAATCAGGCGCGGGCGTCATCCGATTGCACCTCGCTCATCATCTGCTTCTCCATGCCTTTCTGATAGCCGAGACGGAAGGCTTCCTGAACCTCGGCAACGCCGCTCTCATCCACCCCGATATTGGCCAGCGCGGTCAGTACCGCGTTCTGGAGGATGCGAATCAGGTCATGAACCTTCGGTTGATTGCCGACGTAGGCCGCGCCGGCGGTCGAGCCGAGCGCGACCGAGACGGTGCAGAACTCCTCGACGATGCGGTCTTCGCTGATGTTTGTCATCGGACCTCCCTGTCCAGGCTCGGTCCGGAGCCGGGTCGAATGCGCGACGCAGGCGCTCGACAACGTCCCGTGAGCCAACCTCCACCACCGGGCAAATTACGGCACCCACTCCGTCCCGCACGTGAACGACGACGCCCTGGAATCGGTACCGCAAGGGTGCCAGCGACACCGGTGGCTCATCCCAGATCATGGCATCTGAGCGGTGGGTATCAACAAGCCTCTCGTACTTCTCGTCAGGGCGAAGCGGCTCGCAAGCACGCTCCGACGTGGCATGCACGAAGCGCAGATAGCGGTCATGGATTCACTCATAGTATGCGATGGTCGACAGGACGGCCTCGTGTCGGTCGCCGCAAGCAATGGGTTCGAAGAAGTCGTCGGGAAGTGTCAGCAGCTGAATCGTCTTCCATGTCACCGTTTTGTCACAGGTCCGCCATATCGCCGCCGCATTCGCCCCCTACGATAGGTATGTAAGCGAATGGACGCCGGGCGCTGTTTGACCGGCAGAGCACCACAATGACGTGGAGGCAGGACATGACGAATCAGACGATGATGCTGACCGGACCCGCTGGCAATGTTGCAGGCAATGCGGCACCAGTTGGACGACCGGGAATCGGCGCGCAACGCAGCGCAGCCGGTCGCGCCCTGCGCACCTTCAGCGAGGTTGGCCGCTGGCTCCTGCTCGGAGCCGCCGCGCCGGAGCTGCTCATCGAAGAGGAACGCGCACTCGCGCGGGAGTACAACAGCCGTGCTGCTCAGCTCCACTAGCTATACTCCGGAGGCGAGCGTCGTCGAGACTGACGCAGACCACCTCCGGGGGACCATGGCACAGATCGTTGTTGTTGAGGACGAACGGGAGATCGCGGCGATTGTCAGCAGCGCGTTGCGCGAGGAGGGCCACGACGTCGAGGCACTCCACGATGGCAACGCCGCGCTGGATCGGCTGCTCGATCCGAGCCGTCCGGCACCAGATCTCATCGTCCTCGACCTGATGCTCCCGGGCATCAATGGGCTGGAGATCACGCGCCGATTTCGTCAGCAACACATCACACCGATCCTGATGCTGACCGCCAAGTCGACCGAGCTGGATCGTGTGCTCGGGCTGGAGCTCGGTGCCGACGATTACCTCACCAAGCCATTCTCCGTCCGCGAGCTGCAGGCACGGGTCAGCGCAATGCTGCGCCGCGTCGAGATGATGCGCGCTCACTCGCACGTCGACGACAGCAACCAGCTCGTGATTGATGACTCGGGCCTCTGGATCGACCCAACGAGCCGCGAGGTGCGCATCGATGATGTCACAGTCGGCTTGACCGCCCGCGAGTTCGATCTGCTCTACCTGCTGGCCTCGAACCCCGGTCGCGCGTTCAGCCGCGATTATCTGCTCGACCGGCTTTGGGGTGACGACTTCGCCGGCTTCGACCGCACAGTCGATACCCACATCCTGCGCTTGCGACGCAAGCTCGGGTCGGCGGCCGATCGCGTCGTGACGCTCTGGGGCGTCGGCTACAAGTACGATCCGACGGTCGGCACGCAATGACCGGCCCGGTCCGCGCGGCCCAATGACAGCGCTGCTTGCGCCGTTCCGCTTGCTCGGCTGGCCGTTCCGGCTGTATCGCCGCAACATCAGCATTCAGCTCATCACATCGCATGTCCTCGTCGTTATGTTGACGGCGATCGTCATCGAGACATTAGCGGCCATCACTGTGTTCGTCGGCCTCACTCTCTTCCTGCGGGACAACTACACCGATTTCGCGTCCGTCGATGTCGCCCAGTCGGTTGCAGTGTCGCTACGCAACGACCCGCTGACAGAGCGCCTTGCGCTCGGCGAAGCGGCGTTATCCGTCGGCGACAAGCAGCGACTCCAGAGCATTGTTGACGGCGTGATCAATAGTCGCGAATCCCCGACCTCAATTGGCATCACCACCAGAGTTGAAAGCGCACTCATCACGGATCCGAGCGGAACGGTCGTTGCGACGTCCGACCCTTCCTGGGTCGTTAACTCACCCGTCTCGGGCACATCACCGATCTCAGAGCTGGCCGAACGCCTCGTTGCCCGCATCATCGAACTGAACGGCAGCCCCAGCGACTACGGCGAGCTGTACGTCATCGACTCGATCGACAGCATCACCGTCGCCGCCTACCCGATCCTCGATGGGCAGCGACTTGTTGGTGTCGTGGCAATGCGGAGCACATTCTCCACAACACCGACCATCCGCAACATCATCCAGCAACCCGGCCTGTTCGCAACGCTGGCGATAGCCAACGCCGTCCTGTTCGCGCTGATCCTGATTCCAACGCTCATCGTGGCGGTTCCGGTCGGCATCTGGCGCGCCCGGCGCGTGTCGAAACGCATCGAGGCACTGACAAAAACCGCGACGGCGATGGTCGCCGGGGATCGCGCCACGCAGGTCGCTGTGACCGGGCAGGATGAAATCGCCCAGCTCGGGCAGCGCTTCAACGACATGCTGGCCCACCTGGACCGCGCCGACCGCGAGCGCAAGGCGTTCGTCGCCAATGTCTCGCACGACCTGCGTACGCCGATCGCCATCATCCAGGGCCGCGTCGAGCAGATGCTGCAGGACGAATCCGGACAGGTCGATCCGGAGACGCGACGCGCGCTCGAAGTCGTGCATAGCGAAACAACAACGCTCAGCCGCCTGATCGACGATCTCTTCACGCTGGCAAGGCTGGAGGAGACGTCGCTGCCGATGTCGCCGGAAGCCGTCGATATAGCGGCGCTGGCGGCGCAGATGGCCAGTGCCATCCAGCCGGTCGCCTGGTCGCAGCAGCGTGTCAGCGTGCAATCGGTGGTCAAGGTCGGCTTGCCGCCGGCGCTGGCCGACGCCACGCGGCTGCGCCAGATCCTCGGCAACCTGCTCTACAACGCATTGCGGCACACGCCGGAGGGTGGGCTGGTCGTCATCGACGCCGAGGCGATCGGAGAGACAGTCGAGGTACGCGTCAGCGACACCGGTATTGGCATGACCAGTGAAGAGCTTGGCCATGTCTTCGAGCGCTTCTATCAGGTCGAACAGAGGCATCGCTCACATGATGGCAGCGGGTTGGGCCTGTCAATCGTCAAGGACCTGACAGAGGCACAGGGCGGCAGCGTCGCCGTCGAGAGCACGCCGGGGCAGGGGACAACATTTCGCGTCCGCCTGCCGATGGCGCGAGTGACGCCCAATCAGCAATAACACGATCAGACAGGAGAAAGGGCCGACCTCGCGGTCGACCCTTCCCTTTCACCAACAGCACAGCAGCCTACGAGCTCCAGAGCTGACTCCAGTCGGCGTCGAAGCTGGTCTCGTGGTAGGTCCAGCCGTCCATGCCGGGCGGGTCGATGCCCAACTGAGTGAGGATCGCCGCGATCTGCGTTCGATGTTCAAGCCCGTGGACGAGGGCCTGCAGCAGCAGCACCCAGACCGGCATCGTGTACTCCGTGCCGCGATCGTTGATCTGCACCGTCGCGCCTTCGGTGGTGGTGCGCGCCACCTCAACGAGCTGCTCGCCGCTCGTCCGCGCCGCCGCCCGCAGGTCAGCCAGGTCGGTCGGGGCTCGGCGTTCGCGCGACACGGCGGGCTGCTCGGCCTCGATCAGCGCCGCAGCAAAGCGCTCCTGTGCTCCGACGATATGTACGAGCGTGTCACGGATCGTGCCGAACGTGCCGACTGCCGTTGCATCCAGTTGCGCGTCGCTCAGGCTTTCGCAGGCATCAAAAACACTCTCAGTTGCCCAGACGTTATATCTGAACAGCTCGGTCAGACTCTCTGACATTGTGGTCGTCTCCTTTATCTTTCCGAACGGTGTCCTTCTACGCTGGTCCCTGCTGGAACCGGAGCCGGATTCGGAAGACGACTCGGAGTCGGGATCATGGGATGCGCCCGCTTTCAGTTTCATGTTCACGACAGCAAGATGGTGCCCAGCAGTAAGGGCTGCGTGACACGGGCAACGCTCCTTCTTGAACGCTCCTAAAATAGCCACGCCTGCGGATTTGCGCCAGAGCGGATGCATTGCGAGTCGCTGTGGCAGCAGCCGTTGGCTGGGGTATTTGGCATGCTGGATGTTGTCCTGAAGGTGTAGGGAATTCAAACAGGCGTATGCAATACGCCCGGCTTGCATCACACCGACGCAGACAAATCGCCCAACTAGTTACCGCAACGACGCAACTGTCTGCGCGATGCCCTCCTGCAGCGACACCTCAGGTGCCCAGCCCAGGACATCCAGCGCGCGGCGGTTGTCGAGGTAGATGCGGAACGTCTCACCTGGCTTGGCCGGGCCGTGGACGGCTTCGCGCTGGTAGCCGGTGGCGGCCTTGAGCAGGTCGAAGATCTCGTTGACCGAGGTACCGACGCCGGAGGCGATGTTCAGTGCCGCGCCATCGCCGCCATCCAGCGCGGCGACGTTCGCGCGCACGGCGTCGGCGATGTAGACGTAGTCACGCTCCTGCTCGCCGCTGCCGTTGATAACTGCTTGCTCGTCGGCCAGCATCTGGGCGGCAAAGATGGCGACGACGCCGGCCTCGCCGTATGGGTCCTGCCGCGGACCGTAGACGTTGCCGTAGCGCAGCGTGGTGTAGCGCAGGTTGTGCAAGGTCGCGTACAGGCCGAGGTAGTGCTCGACCGTGTGTTTGGAGATGCCGTAGGGCGAATCGGCTGCGATCGGGTTGTCTTCCGGGCAGGGCAGCGTCTCCGGCTCGCCATAGATCGCGCCGCCGCTGGAGATGTAGATGATCTTGCCGACTCCAGCCTGCCAGGCGGCTTCCAGCAGATTGATCGAGCCGACGATGTTGCGGCGACAGTCGTTGAGTGGATCGCTCACCGAATTGCGGACGCTCGTCTGGGCAGCGTGATGGTTGATGACCTCAGGGCGAAAGTCGCGCAGCAGATCGCCGATCTCCGGCGACGCGATATCGACCTCGGCGAGGTGGGCTTGCGGATTCACCTGCTCGCGCCGTCCGGCTGACAGATCGTCAATGACGAGGACCTCGTGGCCCAGCCCGACAAAGGCATCCACCACGTGCGAGCCAATGAACCCCGCGCCACCAGTCACGACGATCCGCATAGTGCTCTTGCCCCACATCCCTGTGCTATTCGACACTTATATCCACGAAGACAGAATGCCACGCGCGGCCGAACGTCACGAGTTCACCGGCACGACGATGCCATACAATGGTCAAACGCGATATACTCAACTTGGAAGTATCTAAAATCGGAACGGCAACAATGGCAACCACCGACCTTCTCAACCGACCCCTGCGCGACCTGCGGATCTCAGTTACGGATCGATGCAACTTCCGTTGCGTCTACTGCATGCCGAAGGAGATCTTTGGCGCGAATTACCCGTTCCTGCCGCATACCGACATTCTGACATTTGACGAGATCACGCGGCTGGCGCGCATCTTCGCGTCGCACGGTGTCGAGAAGATCCGCCTCACCGGCGGTGAGCCGCTGGTGCGTCGAAACATCGAAGAGCTTGTCGGCAAACTGGTCGAGGTCGAGGGCATCCACGACATCGCCGTCACGACGAACGGCTCGCTGCTGTCGCCGAAAAAGGCACGGGCGCTCAAAGCTGCCGGGCTGCAGCGCATTACGATCTCGCTCGATTCGCTCGACGACAAAGTCTTCAAGTCGATGAACGACGTCAATTTCCCGGTCGCGAAGGTGCTGCAGGCGATTGACAACGCCGTCACTGCCGACCTGACGCCGGTGAAGATCGACATGGTGGTCAAGCGCGGCTACAACGACCACAGCATTCTGGAGATGGCGGACCATTTCCGTGGCACCGGCATCATCCTGCGCTTCATCGAGTTCATGGATGTCGGCAGCACCAACGGCTGGCGCATGGAGGATGTCGTTTCGGCCGAGGAGATTCTGGACCGCATCAACGAGCAGTGGCCGATTGAGCCGATTGCACCGAACTACACCGGCGAAGTCGCCAATCGCTGGCGCTACGCCGACGGCCAGGGCGAGTTCGGCATCATTGCATCGGTTACGATGCCGTTCTGCGGCAATTGCACCCGCGCCCGCCTGTCCGCCGACGGACAACTGTACACCTGTCTGTTTGGGACCCGCGCCCACGACTTCCGCGCCAAGCTCCGCGACGGTTCAACCGACGAGGAGATTTCGGCGCTGGTCGGACGCGTCTGGGGAAATCGCGCCGACCGCTACTCCGAACTGCGGTCGGAGAACACGATCAATCTCAAGAAGGTCGAGATGTCCCGCATCGGCGGGTAAGCTTCCCCTCTCCCGACCGGGACCCCAAACCTCGTACGTGTCGTATGCTTGAGCCTGACTGGTTGTGAAGCCCGTCACAAGCTCAATAAAGGGACGTGCATTATGTCGTTTCAGGTTCGGCGTACTGCGCCGTTGCTCGTCGTCATGCTGCTCGTTATCCCGCTGCTCCTGGTTGGATGCAGCCGGGGAGATACTGCGTCAACGGATGCCCACGCGATGGCGTGGCAGGTCGACCCGTCGCCACCGAAAGTCGGTCCCGCCGTCGTCACCTTCGAACCCTTCGATGACGACAGCCAGCCGCTCACCGGGGCCAGCCTGGAGCTCGAAGGCAACATGAGCCACGCCGGCATGATGCCGGAGACCAGCGACCTCACCGAAACCGAGCCCGGCACCTATGTCACGTCCGACTTCCAGTTCAGCATGGCCGGCGACTGGATCATGACCGTGCGCGGCACGCTGTCAGACGGCACAAGCTACGAAGCTGCGTTCGACGTCGAAGGCGTCGAGGGATGACCTCCTCGCCGGTCCGGCTCTACAAGCACGGCCAGCGACCGTACCCACGCCGCGACCTCATGCGTGCGCCGTTGCTCGGCCGACTCTGGCGCTGGAAGCACGGGCGGACCGCGATGCAGGTCCCATTGCTGATCCTGGCCGGTCTGGTCATGCTGGATGGCTTCATCGGACCGTCACTCGCACCAAAGAACCTGGCCGGTGTCCTGCCGTGGGTGCACTGGCGTGGGCTGGTCGTGCTGGCGATCCTGCTGTTTGGCAACCTGTTCTGCATGGCCTGCCCGTTCATGCTGCCGCGCAGGCTGGCCAAGAAGCTGCTCCCAGGCGATCGCGCCTGGCCACGCTGGCTGCCCGGCAAGTGGCTGGCGGTCGCGCTGCTGCTGACGTTCTTCTGGGTCTACGAGGCGTTCGATCTGTGGTCCAGTCCGTGGCTGACGGCCTGGGTGGTCGCAGCCTACTTCGCCTCCGCGTTCGTCATCGATGGCTTCTTCAAGGGTGCGGCGTTCTGCAAGCACGTCTGCCCGATTGGCCAGTTCAACTTCGTCAACTCAATGGCGTCGCCGGTCGAGGTTGCCGTGCGCAACCCGACGACCTGCCTGGAATGCACGACAAAGGACTGCATCGCCGGGCAGTTCGACCCCGACTCCGGGCGGCTGACGCAGGCCGGTTGCGAACTCTGGCTATTCCAGCAGCGCAAGGTCGGCAACATGGACTGCACGTTCTGTCTGGACTGCATCCGCGCCTGCCCGTACGACAATGTCGGCGTGCTCTACCGCAACCCGCTTGCGGACATGATCTCGACCGAAAACCGCTCCGGCATCGGCCACCTGAG
>JAMLIA010000051.1 GCA_023954495.1 Thermomicrobiales bacterium
ATGTTCCACAGTTGAAGAATAAGGTCCGCGTGTTCCACGCGGCAATACCCCTGTTTGAGGAAGATGGTGATGAGCTAATACGAATTATCTCGGGCTTGGCTGGTGAACCTCTCAGTTCAACTCAAGCCGATGTTTTTGAGTCTCTTTATCAAGACGCACGGCAGATGCTCGCTGCCAACGGCGACAGCATCAGTAGATTAAGGGACTCGCTCCATTCGATAACGAGCAATGACTACATCCGTCGATTCCCATTTCAACGTGATCTGTTCGCCCTTTCGTATCTGGCGCAAGCCGCAAGCATGGCGGTGCGCAAGGATCAGGAAGAGAGTCGTGACGCGTTGATTAGTCTAGGCTTCAACAGTCTGCGAAACGCAGATGGGAACCGTTCGTCCACATACAATGCCATAGCAAGACAGTGCCGCAGAGCCGCCTTCGAACTTCGCAACATGGAACAGAGGAATGAGAGTCGAACCGGCTCGTCGCAGCCACTACCTAAGGACAAACGAGATGTAGTCGATTACGACCAGATCTCTGTCGTAAGCCTAACGGGCTATTCCGAAGATTTCCGCGCGACGCTGTATGCAATGATAGCTCGTCGCATCCTGAACGGGCGCGTTCAGGGGGAGATTCCGTATCCTTGCCTCCTGGTCTTGGAAGAAGCCCACAATTTATCTCCCGGTGCTGGAGAGCATTCGACTGCGATCGTTAGAGCAACGAGTATCACCAAACAGATCGCTCAGGAGGGTCGCAAGTTCGGGGTGGGCCTCGTGCTGATCAGCCAGCGTCCGTCGCGCATCGACGAGACGACTTTGTCGCAGTGCAATTCGTTCATCGTCATGAGGCTCGTCAATCCCGCCGATCAGTCTTATGTTCGCCGGGTCATCGAGTCACTTGGAGAAGATGAAGTCCGGCTGCTACCTGATCTAGACGCTGGTGAAGCGCTCTTGTCCGGCCAAATGATTCGGTTCCCGGTGCTTGTCAAGATGAAGAAACCAGACTCGCGTGGGGAGCGCGAAGAGGATCTCGACGCGTTCCAAGCCCTCGCCAAAGCACATGATGTGAAGACCAAAGGGCCTCGGCCCTAATGCGCATCGTCGCAGGATTGAGCCTGAAGAATCTGAAGCCCCGTATCTGGGATCCAGAAAGCCCGGATTACTTGGTCAGCCTGAGCGCCGTGATGGTCTCATGGTCCGAAATCTTTCAAATGCCTTCGATCCGCCGAAAACTTGCTGCAAATGGGCTGCGTGGTTATCTTGGATTACCATCTGATGTCGTCGCGTATCTCGATAATGGTTCGTTCTACTTTCGTAGTCGCGAAGGTAACGAGAACATCGAAGAATATGTCGAGTTTGTAGCCGAGGCGCGTCCCGATTGGTATCCGATTCCGCGCGATTACATCCCAACCCCCCGAATGACTGCTATCGAGCAGGAAAATGCATTTGCTCGAACGATGTGCTTGAATACTGCGTTCCGTGACAACGGCTATGTGCCTGTGGTCCACGTGGGTCATCATCTTGACGACTACATCAGCGCAATTCAGGACGATCCTCTCCTAGATGGTTCACCGCGAATCGCGGTCGGTGGTATCGTTCCTAACCTCCTCCGATCCCCGAAAGCGCTTCCTTACAATCAACTCCTCGATGCCATCAAGCGAGCGCGTATCGCGTTCGCCGAGAAAGAGATTCACCTGTTCGGCATCGGAGGCACCGCTACACTTCACATTGCAAGGCTCTTGGGGATGGATTCGGTCGACTCCAGCGGATGGCGAAGCCGGGCAGCTCGCGGGCTCGTACAATTACCCGGCAAAGGTGACAGGTCGATCGTCAAGCTTGGCAATTGGCGTGGTCGCGTGCCAAGCGCCGATGAGTGGCGTCAGCTTGAGGCGTGTCCATGTCCAGCATGCAGTCAGCACGGCATCGACGGGCTGCAACAAAGTCAAATCATCGGATTCCGAAATCGCGCAGTGCACAATATATGGGTTCTCCATGAGGAAGCGAGCTTGATCGAGAGCCACTTGGCAGCGGGGACGTACGTCGACTGGTATCAGACCCACCTTGACAACACAATTTATCGGCCCCTCATTGATCGCATCGTTGATGCGCGTTTTGGCCAGAGCGCCTGATGTACTATGACCCATTAGTAGCACCCGACTTCGGAAAGCCAGTTTGTCAAATGGCCGACGCTGGCCGGACGCGCACCTAGAGTGGATTGCTATACTTTCATGACTGCGCCCGGACGACGTGTGCGGGAGACCGGGACGGCGCACAGGGGCGCAGCAGGATCGTCATCCTCAGGAGCCTGGTCTGGCATGAATCCAACGGGTCGTCCACCACAATCGAAGGCTGCCCCGGCACATGAGTCCACTACCACGGCTGCGACAAACTCAATGACATTGCGTATTTCAGAGCGCCTGTTTGACGCTGTCATCGACCATCTCGACCGCATGCGGCCAAACGAGGGCTGCGGCCTGATCGCGTTCGATGGCGATGCACCAGTACGTATCTACCCCGGCACCAACATCCTCCACTCGCCGACACGGTATCGGATGGACGATGCTGAGGTGCTGGAAGCCGTCTCCGACATGGAAGCGCACGGCTGGTGGCTCGGCGCGATCTTCCATTCGCATCCGACCTCACCGCCGGTGCCATCCTCGACCGACGTGCTCGAAGCGAACTGGCCCGACGCCCTCATGATCATCGCCTCGTTTCAACACGACGATCCCGAAGCGCGCGCCTACCAGATTCATGGTCAGCGCTACACCGAGGTCGCCATCGATGTCGTTCCGGACCGGCTGGACTGGCTCGCTCCGCTGCGGCGCTGGTCTGGCCTTCAGCCTGAGACGTACGGCGGCCCGCGACCTGAATGGCAGCCGGCAGTCGCCGGGTTTGCCACCACAACCGACGCTGATCTCGATCCGCTCATCGATGCCTTCGAGCCGCATCGTCGGGCGGTAGTCGGCATTCTTGGCGGCATGGGACCGCTGGCTACCGCTGACCTGTATCAGAAGATCATTGAGCTGACGCCTGCAGAGCGCGATCAGGAGCACATCCCGGTCGTCATCTACGCCGATCCGCGTGTGCCCGACCGCACCGACGCGCTGCTACATGGCGGCGAGGATCCGGTGCCGTGGCTCGTCCGTGGTGCGCGCGCGCTCGATGCACTCGGCGCTGACTTCATCGTCATCCCCTGCAATACCGCGCATGCATTCCTGGAGGATGTCCAACCACACGTCGAGCCGCCGGTGCTGAGCATGATCGACGCGGCGGCGGACGAGATCCGCGAAACCTGGCCCGAGGCGCAAGTCGTCGGGCTGCTGGCGACCAGCGGGACGATTGCATCCGAGATGTATCAGCGTGCGCTCCTGCAACGAGGAATCGACGTCATTGTGTCAGACGACGATGTTCAGGAGCGCTGCGTGATGACCGCGATTCGCATGGTGAAGGCTGGGCGAGCAATTTCTGACGCAACGGCGCTGCTCGTCGAGGCATCGGAACATCTCGCTGAGCGTGGCGCGGAGGTCCTGCTTGCAGCCTGCACGGAAATCCCGGTCGCGCTCCAGCAGCCGGATGTCGAAACGCCGCTGCTCGATGCGACTCTGGCGCTGGCGCGCGCGGCAGTTGACACTGCCCTGCATCTCGATGGTTCCGCGCAATGGGAGACGTCGACAACAGGCTGGTCGCTGCCGGACGAGCGCGAGTGATGACCGGTTCGGTTGAGTTTCTGCTCGCGCAACTGCGCGCGTTCCCCGCTGAGCTTCTCGATCTGATTCAAGGTTACGACGACGCTGACCTGCAGCGCGCTGCCGCCGGTGGTGGCTGGGGTTCAGTTGAAATCTTCTGCCATTTGCGCGACGCCGACGCCCTGGCAACGGAACGCATCCAGCGCATCCTGAGTGAGGACGAGCCATACATCCCGGCAGTCGATGAGACGCTCTGGCCGATTGAGCGCGACTACGCCTCGCAAAACGCTCGCGCTGCGCTCGATGAGTTCGACGCCATCCGCCAGCACTTCGTCACGACCCTCGAAACACTCACCGCGAACCAGCTCGACCGGCGGGGCTATCACGAGGATCACGGCGAGCAGACGGTTCGCGAGTATATCGACAACGCAATCCAGCACGACGCCGACCACCGCCAGCAGCTTCTTGAGGTGCTTGGCGACAGCGAGACCTGAGCGGCTGCACTGCCAGGACACGAAGCGGCGCAACAGACTACAATGAGAACTAGCAAACGTCAGTGGTACGGCGCGAGGATGGGGGAACTGCTGAAATGGAAGAGCAAGAGCAGCTAACGATCCAACTGACACAGATGCTCAATTACCTGTCGAAGAGGATCACACCCCAGCGAGATATGTCGCGAATTGATCGTGCGCCAGCTCGTGGCGAATGGTCAGTGCGCCAGATCGTCGCCCATCTGCGCGATACGGAGGCACGGGTATATCCCAAGCTGTTCGCGATCGCCAATTATGACTACCCCGACCTGCGCCAGCTTCCGCCACCGATTACGACCACCGACAACACCGAGATCTCTGTCTTCTCGGTCATGAGCCAGTACCGTCGTCTGCGCCAGAGCACGCTCTCGCTGCTCCGCGAGATTCCGAGCGATGGCTGGAAGCGGGCTGGCAACGACGTCGACAACCGCACCGTGACGATCACCGATCTCGCGCGGTTTCTGATTGCGCACGATGCCGAGCATCTTGCGCAGATCGACCAGACACTGATCGCCCGTGACGCGCTGCCGCACCACGTCGAGCCGCTCGTCCTCGCCTGATCCCGCAGCAGCCGTCACACCGGTGACGTCTGCTAGATCGTGAGCGTCCGATGGCAACCGAAGATGCACACCTGACTGCGGAGCGTGTCGCACGAGTCAAGCGATCAATGCAGCGCGCCTGGAACCTGCCCGGAGCAGGCTACGCCGAGATGGCCGAGACATTGCGCCCAGCCGTCGATCACCTGATCGACGTGGCGGGTATCAGCCCCGGCGCGCGTGTGCTCGACGCCGCAACCGGCACCGGCATTGCTGCCATCGCCGCAGCCCGGCGCGGAGCCGAGGTGATCGGCGTCGATTTCGCCGCAGATCTTCTGGCTGGCGCTCGCGAGCAAGCGGCGTCCCAGCGCCTGCCAGACATCCAGTTCGATCTGGCAGATATCGAGGAATTGCCCTACCCCGATGGCGCGTTCGATGTCGTCATCTCGTCGTTTGGCGCGATCTTCGCGCCGCAGCACAGCGTTGTTGGTCGCGAGCTCTGCCGGGTGCTGCGTCCGGGCGGCAGGTTGGCATTCACTGCCTGGCTGAATGAGTCGCCAAACTGCCACCTCATGACGCTGACCGCGCCCTACACACCGCCACCACCTGCCGGCAGCGACAGCGTCTTCGACTGGTCTGACATCGTGCATCTTCGCAGCATGATCGGCCCGTGGGTCGATAGCATTGCGATCCAGGATGGCGACGTGCCGTGGCTCGCGCCGTCGCTGCCCGATGCATGCGATTTCCTGTTTCATCGCGCACTCGGCCCAACCATGTACGTCTTCCAGCGCCTGGAAATCGCGCAGCAACTGGCGCTGCATAACGATGCCATCGCGCTGTTGGCAGGTTATCTCCACTCCGACGGCACAGTGCGCGTCCCCCGCGCCTATGTCGTCGTTGCCGCGACGCGGGCTGAAAACGCTCGCTAAGACATCTACCGCTTGCGCAAGTCATCCCTCGGCTGACGATCACAATCATGACAGTGTCGTCATATTTTCATCGTCAATATTGCGGATTACGCAGATATTCATATCCTGAGATCATTGGAGCGTATTGATCTCGTTGATGTCTTGCGCGTTGCGTTTCTCTTATAGTGCGCAGTTGCGCAAGTGCGTGTCATCTGACGCGTCGACACGGCGTATGCGGCGGAGAGCAACAGATCCGCACACGAAAGGAGGCAGCCAACTTTCCGGGCGCAATTTCTTCAATCGCTTCACAACGCGCTTCGGACTACATCAGAGAGGAAGTCCCCAATGCCTAAGAGGACTCGTCGAACGCGCCTCGGAGCAATGGCTCTGAGCATCACACTCCTCGTTCTCCTGGCGGTCAGCAGCACTGGCGTACTGGCTCAGGGCGAACCCGGTCTTGATCCGTCCAGTGTGTCCAGAACACTTTTCCCCGGTGAATCCACAATGATCACCAAGACGGTGCATACGCCCGCATTCCCACCCGTGCTTGATGTCATGTTTCTCTCCGATACGACCGGCAGCATGAGTTCTGCAATCAGCAACGTCGCCTCGAACGCGACATCGATTATGAACACCGTCCTTGCCGGCCAGCCCAATACACAGTTCGGTGCCGCGCAATACAGAGATGTGACCGACTCACCAGTTTTCCAGGTTGATCAACAGATCACCGGCACCGTAGCCAACGTGCAATCAGCCATCAGCTCGTGGTCCGCCAACGGTGGCGGTGACACTCCGGAGGCGCAAATCAACGCGCTCTGGCAGCTAGCGCAACCAGGGACGGCTGGATTCCGGCCCGACCCGGCAACGCGCATCATCGTCTGGTTTGGTGACGCCAGCGGGCACGATCCGAGTAATGGGCACACACAAACCGACGCAATCAACGCGCTCGTTGCCGCCGGCATCAGGGTGCTCGCCATCAATGTCGACAGCGGCAGCGCAGACGGTCTCGACGCGACTGGCCAGGCAACCGCAATCGCTAACGCAACTGGTGGCTCGTATCTCGGAACGGCTACTCCAGAGCAAGTGTCGGCAATGATTCTGTCCGGCTTGCAGAATCTCGGGATAACCGTCTCGATGGCCAGCACCTGCACGGCACCGATCAGCACGTCGTTCACCCCGGCGTCACAGTCGATCACTAGCGGCCAGTCAGCAGTGTTCACTGAAACGATCTCCGTCGCAGCAAACGCAACCCCAGGTGTCTACTCCTGCTACGATTACGCGTTGATCGACGGCCAGCCAATGACTGACGGCGACGGGCAGGTCATTCGCGAAACGAAGACCATAGCCGTACCAGGCATCTCCAAGACGGCAACCACCACCTTTACACGCTCATGGGACTGGTCGATCGACAAGAGCGTCGATCAGCCGAACCTGTGGCTCGACTTCTGGCAGCCGGGCACGGTGAACTACGCGGTGAACGTCGATGGCACAGCAGCAGATAGCAACTGGGCTGTCTCCGGCATCATCACCGTGACTAATCCTTCAACGACTGAAGCGCTCACCGTGACGCTGACTGATGTCATCACCGGCGGGCTGAATGCCACGATCACTGCTGACGCGGACTGCAACCTGAGCGGCAGTACGCTCACCGTCCCGATCAACAGCGTGGCAACCTGCCCGTATGCCCGCGCGCTGCCTGATAGCACCAACCGCACAAACACGGCGACGATCGCGCGCAACGGTTACCAGATACAGGCCACCGCGCCAGTCACGTTTGGCACGCCGAGCACCGTCACCGATGAGTGCGTCGTCATCGCCGATAGCTACCAGGGCAACCTGGGGTCGCCGTGCATGACGGCAAACGACACGGTTGCACACTTTGGCTTCGGCTATGACCGTGAGATCGGCCCGTATCCGGCCTGCTACCAGCTCACAGTCGATAACTCGGCCTCGGTGACCACCACCGACACCAGTACCGTCGATTCGGACTCCCAATCGGTGGCAGTTACGGTCCACTGCATCCCGCCGTGCTGCACACAGCTTCCCGCCTACTGGCTGCAGAATTCGGTAGCGGGCAGCAAACGGGGTATTGACCCAACCTGGTACAAGATCGAGCCAAGTGGCTCTGCGACGCCGTTCTTCCTTAGCCCATACAACTACCGAACGGTGCTCCTGATCACACCACGTGCGTCAGATCGTGACTACTACGTTCTGGCTCAGCAGTACATCTCCGCCGAGCTCAATCTGCTACGCGGATCGACTGCGCCGTGGTCGGTCGTCGACGCCATGTATGCCGCCAAGGATCTCTTTGAGACCTATACACCGGCAGATGTGGCAGGGATGAGCCCGGCCCAACGGCAGCAGTTCGTCAGCCTCGCGTCAACGCTCCATAACTACAACTTCGGCTATATCGGACCGGGGCGCTGCCCGGCAGGCAGACCGTAGTCCGGCCTCACATGTCGTGCATCGCTCCCGTGAGATTCACGGGGGCGGTGCCTCTCATTCCGCCCAGTCAGCATTGTCCCAGCGACGTTCGCAGAGGACGAAGCGATAGCCGTCGCCGTCTTCGATCGTGACACCGAAGCGATCCCAGTACGGATTGTGCGACGCCACGCGCCGACCGCCGGCCTGCTCCAACCGCGCGACGAGCGTGTCATCGACCGGACCATCGAGGTACACCACCAGCAGATCCTCCACGGTTGGCCGCGGCTCAACCGGGTTGGAGGGATCGCTCACCAGCTCCAGATGCCAGCCGGCCCCCGGCCAGCCGACCATCAACAGGTCGTGCCCGTGGTCAGGATCACCAGCCACGCTCTCAGCGCGATACAGCACCCGCATGTCCAATCCGGCGATGTAGAACTGCTCCGCAGCGGCGAGATCGCGCGACGGCCGGGCGATCCGGATATGCGAAGTTGGTGTGATTCCGCTCATCGATCCTCCATGTCAGGCCGATTTCAGCATGAATACCCTGAAAAACGATACAATCAACGGTCGCCGTCCACGCGGATCGCGAACGCAGACCAGCAGCCGGTGCAAACACCGGCCACCGAACGGGGACCTTCCTGCCGATGACCTCACCGACGACTTCAGCGCAACCTTCCAGCCCGACGCACGTGCGCTCCGATCTGCGCAACATCGCGATCATCGCCCACGTCGACCACGGCAAGACCACCCTCGTCGATGGACTGCTCAAGCAGACCCATATCTTTCGCGATCCGGACGCCGCCGGCGAACTAATCATGGACGCCAACGACCTGGAACGCGAGCGTGGCATCACGATCCTGGCCAAGAACACCGCCATCCACTATCGCGACGTGAAGATCAACGTCATCGACACGCCGGGCCACGCCGACTTTGGCGGCGAAGTTGAGCGCGTCCTGAATATGGCCGACGGCTGCCTGCTGATCGTCGACGCGGTCGAGGGGCCAATGCCACAGACCCGCACGGTCCTCCAGCAAGCGCTTGGCCTCGGCCTGCGTCCGATCGTCGTGATTAACAAGGTCGACCGCCCGTTCGCCCAGCCGGACGTCGTCATCTCCAGGACACAGGATCTCTTCCTCGACCTGGCAATCGACGCCGAGCAGCTCGATTTCCCGGTCCTGTACGCCATCGCCAAGCAGGGCCGCGCCGGCCACGCGCCGGACGATCTGGCACCCGACCTGACGCCGCTGTTCGACACGATCGTCGACTACATTCCGGCACCAGTCGTTGACATCGACGGGCCGGTTCAGCTGCAGGTCGCGTCGCTCGATTACAACCCGCATCGCGGTCGGATCGCGATTGGCCGTGTCCGACGCGGTCGGCTTCACACTGGCGACACGCTGGTGCAGCTCGGCACTGCCGGCGAAGAAGATCGTCAAAAAGTCACCTGGTTAGCGGCACACGAGGGCCTCGCCCGCGTCGAGATCACCGAAGCGCAGGCGGGCGACATCGTCGCACTCACCGGCTTCCCTGCCGCGCACGTCAGCGCCACCCTGGCCGATCCGGCTGTGCCTGAGCCGCTGCCCGGCATTCAGATCGACGAGCCGACGCTGCGCCTGACTTTTGGCGTCAACACCTCGCCCTTCGCCGGTCGCGAAGGCGACTACCAGACATCCCGCCAGCTCGGCGAACGACTGCAGCGCGAGCTGGAGACGAACGTCGCGCTGCGGGTCGAGCCAACCGAGGTGCCGGATGTCTTCTCCGTCTCCGGTCGTGGAGAGCTCCACCTGTCGATCCTGATCGAGACGATGCGCCGCGAGGGCTACGAATTCCAGGTCTCGCGTCCCGAAGTCATCACCCGCGAGATCGACGGCACACTGATGGAGCCGATTGAGCAGCTCGTCATCGACACGACCGAGGAGTTCGTTGGCGCTGTCACCGAGCTGGTCGGCGCACGCAAGGCGCGCATGACCGACATGCTCAACGATGGACGCGGCAACGTCCGCCTGGAGTTCGACATCCCGACCCGTGGCCTCATCGGCCTGCGCAACGAATTTCTGACCCGCACCAAGGGCAACGGTTCGATGTCGTCCCGGCTGACAGGATTTGAGCCGTGGCATGGTGCGATCTCATCGACGCGCACCGGTGCCCTCGTCGCCTGGGAGGCAGGCACGGCCCTCTCTTACGGCATCGCCGCCGCTCAGGAGCGCGGGATGACATTCATCACACCGGGCGAGGATGTCTACGAGGGGCAGATCGTTGGGCAGCACGCGCGCGGAAACGACCTGGCGGTCAACGTCTGCAAGGGCAAGAAGCTCACCAACATGCGCGCCGCCAGCGCCGACGCCAATATCCGCCTGACGCCGCCGGTCATCCTCTCGCTGGAACAGGCGCTGGATTTCCTGGCCGACGACGAGCTGCTGGAGGTCACGCCGAAGGCCTACCGCCTGCGCAAGCGCCTGCTCCACGAGCACGAACGCGCCCGCGCCAAGAAGCAGGCCGAATCCCGCGAGGCGAACCGAGGGTAAGCACGCCAAACCAACGGGATCGCGTCACAGGAGCAGGAACAGGACGCGATCCCGGATTGGCGTGAGCCTTCACTGTAGAGTCAGGCAGGCGTCAGCCGTGGCGCAGGCCACGAAGCCTTTCGACGATCGGTGACTCCGGCAACGACCGCATCAATTGATCAACGATCGCATCATCCCGTGTGATTCGCTCATCAATTTCGCGCTTGTGATCCCAGTAGTACGCCAACGCGGAATGAATCTGGCCCAGTGTCAGGTGCGGAAACTGGAACGCCAGCTCATCGGGGCTCCAGCCATACGCCATCTGTGCAACGACCAACTCAACAACCTTCATCGTTGTTCCCTCAATGCGGGGAACACCATGGTCGTCAAGGACGATGTGCTGGTACTGAGTCTGGATTGCGGCCATGAGCGGACAGCCTTTCCGGCATGCGCTGGTTCGTCAGGAAACCTCTCATTAAGCATAGGCGCGCCACCAGAACGTCGCTCTCTATGCTTGCCGAACAGCGGCCTCTTGTGCCTTCACTCACTTCACCGCATACGTCGCGACCATCATCCCGTAATACGTCGGTGCCTCGTATGACAGGAAGGTGCCCTGCATCGGGACGACCTGCTTGACGCCTTCGAGCATCAGCAGCTGCCAGAGGCCATCGATCGCGGCGTTGGAGATCATCTCGTCGGACAGGTTGAGCAGGCTGGGGATGTCGTCGTCCCGAATCGCCTGCGCGACCGCCTCATCAACGCGCCGGGCGTCAGGGTGGAAGCCATTCGGATGGTTCTCGTCGTGTCGATGCGCCCAGTCGCAGGAGGCGATGAAGGCGATCCGGCGCTCGTCGGCCTGCGCAGCCTCGGCAACCACCTTGCCGAACTCGATGTTGACCTCTTTCGGCAGCCGCCGCGATGGTTGGACAATAACCGCCGCCGGCGGCTGGTCCTGCGGCAGACCATCGAAGAGGGCCGCGAGAACATGGCCCTTGCCGACCTGATTGCGATTCTGGCCCGCAAACCAGAGCGGCACCATCGTCCCCCAGTCCATCGGCATGATGCTCTGATTCCGATTCGAGCCGCCGTAGCCGACCTGCACGACCGGCAGGTTCGCTTCGTTGGCGCGCTCGACGATGGCATCGGCCAGCGCGAGATCGAACGGCACATTCATCTCGACGCTGCGACCGTCCAGCGACAGCGTCCCGGCTCCGCGCGCGCAATCGGCGATCGAGATGAAGCCGTTCACCCGGAAGCCGTGCGGCGTCGCGATGACGACGACATCCGGCTTCGCGTCGGCAAAGACCTGCTGCATCTGCAGCATCGAGGCCCGCGTGGTCAGCCCACCTTCGGCATCTTCGCTGAGCTCCGGGATGATCGGGAAACCGTGCGGCGTGACGGCACCAACAACAATCGGCATCTGACTCTCCTATCCTGACTCTGGCTACAATCGAGAGGTTTCAGACATCTCCAGCGGGTTCGGTGTCAGAGAAGCGTGACTCCATTGACCGTTATGTGAAATTCACAGCCGAGGAATTCCGCAGCCCGACGACTCATCAACATCCGTGGCAGGAAGATCTCGAAGTAGTGCATCACCTGCGCGACCGTTGTGTCAATGGTCAGCTCCAGCGTGATCGTCTTGCCCAGCTCGTCGACGCGGAGGAACGACCACTCGGCGGCGTAGTTGACCCGATCGTGCTGATCGAACGTGTTGGGGTCGGGATTCCGCACCCGCGAGCGATGCACGTCCGACTTGTCGGCCAGGATCAGCGCTGCGCCGACCGGATGCACCGCCTCACCGAGGCGGCCCCCATCGTCACCGTGGCTACCGATCGCGCCCATGATGATCGCAACATCGGCCGGCGGCATGCCCATCCGGTTCAGGATGTCACGTGCCAGCACCGCGCCGGTCAGTGCGTGATCGTAGCGGCTGATGACATTGCCGATGTCGTGCAGATAGCCGGCAATCGCTGCCAGCTCCTGATGCTCCTCATCATATTCAAGGTAGCGCAGCACATTCCGGGCGATGCGTGATACGAGTGTCACATGGCGGACGCCATGCTCGGTATAGCCCAGCACCGCCAGATTCTCATTCGCCCGCTCAATCAGCGCGGCGACTTCCGGGTCTTCCCGCACACGGTCGAACGTAACCACGTCCGGCGCTGGATCCGGCTTCGACGCCAGTTCCGGACGCACCGGGCGCTCGCCGAGGCGATCCAACCGCGGGACCTGCTCCTGTGTTTCGTCATCCGGGCTCATGGTGAGGTCCATTCATCAGCGCGTCTGCGTCGATGCAGCATTATCTACTTACCACTCCCAGCGCTCCCAGGTGCGGACGTCCTCGCGCGGCAACCGCGAGCGCTCGCGCAGCTCACGCTGCTGGCTGCGCTCATCGAGATCCTCGAAGCGGCCCGGATGGCCGACGCCAACCATCGCCAGCACGCGGACTGCGTCCGGGATGCCGAGCGCGGATCGGACGGTCGCCTCATCGAACCCGCCGATCGGATGTGCGTGCAGACCCATCGCGAATGCCTGCAGCAGCAGATTCTCAATGCCGAGCCCGGCGTCCAGCAGGTAATACTCCTTGCCGTCGACGATCTGGCCATCATCCGGCCTGCCACAGACGGCGATCAGGATCGGCGCAGTCTTCAGATACGCGTTGCCGCGCGTCAGCGCCTCGTGGACGACGGCCAGCGTCTCCGGCTCGCTGGCGACGACGTAGCGCGTCGGCTGGCGGTTGCCATACGACGGTGCCCAACGTGCCGCCTCCAGGAGTGTCTCGACGACCTCCGGCGCGAGTGGCGTTGTCGCAAACCTGCGGCTACTGACCCGCTCGGCAATTGGCTCCAGCAGCGGCAGCGTTCCTTCTCCTGGCTTCATCCATGTACTCCACGGCCAATGGTCTGTTTCACACGATCGTCCTGTTCTTTTCGCCATGATGAAGTCGTTTCTGCAGAATAGGCTGCTGGTAGAGCAGCGTCAAACACGCTCTTCAGCACGATCACTGCCCTTGCAGGTACACTTCCTCTTGATCACAGAGCCGCTGAACGCACATGAGAGAACGGGATTCATGACGCGAATTCTCGCACCTCGCTGTACGGTCGTCTGCCTGATGACCATGATCCTGCTGCTGACAGCTTGCGGCGGATCGTCCGATGAATCGACGCCAACGGCGGTTCCTGCCACCGAGCAGGCGGACGCAGCTGCCGCGACCAGCGAGCCGACGGCCACGCTGGAGCCGAGCCCATCACCAACCTATACTCCTGAACCAACGGCAACACCGCGCCCGGCCATCATATCCAGCACGCCGCGCCCGATCGCGACGCGCCCGCCGGCAATCCCGACGGCCATGCCGGAGCCTGAGCATGTCATCGAAGACCAGCTCGCACTCGATTTCGAGCAAGACGCAGGGCCGTTCCCGACCGGCGCTGCTGACAACGGCTACAGCCTTGAAGTCACCGACGGCATGTACGTCGTCACGATGCCAGAAGGCTACTGGCTGAATCCGCTGCCGTCTTCGCCGGAGGTGACTCTGCGCAACGGCACGGTCAGCGTGAATGTCGCGTTGGCCGGTGGTGAGGGCTTTGCCGGCGTCATCGGCCGGCAGATGGTCGACGCGGACGGCAACGAGGCGTTCCTCGCGTGTGGCATCTACAGCGACGGCTCAGCCGGCTGTTACGAGTTCGCTGGCGCAGAGGCGGCCGAAACGATCTTCATGGTGGCTGGATCATTCGAGATGACCCAGATGAACACGCTAACGCTCACCATTGTCGACGGCTGGTATTCGTTTGACGTCAACGACGTCATGATGGGTGAGGCGTACACGGCCCACGAAGTCGATGGCAACTGGGGCCTCTTTGTCCAGAGTATGGTCGGCACCTTCGCTGCCGGATTCGACTGGTTCACCGTCCGCAATCCGACGCTCGCGGCGACAACATTCGACTCCGGCTCTGCCGAACCGTTCTTTTCCGGTACATATGCTGATGGTGTTTCGAACGTCGAGGTCATAAACGGTGCCTATACCCTCACGTTGACGGGCGCAATTCAGTGGACCTTCCTGCCACCACAACCCCCCGTGCCGTTCAAAGACGGCTTAGTCGAGACAGTCACGTCGTTGGAGGGTCTGGGCGGCACGGGCGTGATTGCCCGGGCGACTGTTGGTGAAAGTGGGCTTGTCTCCGGGTACGTGTGCGAAATGACGCACACCGGCGCTGCCGACTGCTACGTCGTTGACGAAAACCAGTGGACGTACCTTTTCGGGTCAGTGGACGGAGCATACGACCCGACCGGCGCAAACCTGATTACCCTGCGAATTGTCGGAGAGGAATTACAGCTGTCGGTCAATGGCGAGTATGTCGCCGGTTCGATCGATGGCACCTTCGGAAGCGGCGAGTGGGGCATGTACACGACGTTCAAGGGCGGCGACCAGATCATCACCCGCTTCGATTCGATCCTGATCCTGGACACGAGCGTGTATTAGCCTGGCCGGACGAACGCAGAGGCGCTGGTATCGCCACGTCGAGCACGCCTTCTGACCAGTCGGCGGTCGCCGCGAAACAGCTGCCATCCGGGGCGAACGCGAAGCCGCCGCCGGGGAAGTCCTCATCGATGGTTCGACCGGCGGCGGTAGCAGCGACGACGTAGACACCGTTTTCGCGGGCGTGCGCAGCGTCCTTCGTCATGCACTCGTTGCGCCACCAGGCGTGGCCCGATTGCCAGTTTCGGGTAGCCTGCTCGCCATAGAGTCCTGGCGCGGACGCATGGACGATCACCTGCGCACCGGCAGCGGCGCAATCGCGATAGACCGCAGGGTTGTCGATGTCGGCACAGACCGCCACGCCAACGCGAACGCCTCCGACCGAAAACACAGTCGGCTCCGCTGGCCCAGCGCTGAACCAGTCCGCTTCGTCATCGACAACGTGGCGCTTGCGGTAGACCGCGACGAGCGCACCATCGGCGGCCACGATCTGCGTAATGAACGGCTTCTGTCCGGGCCGCGCTTCGACCAGCCCGGCGACGGCAGTCACGCCAGTGCCGCAAGTCAGCGCCAGAAACCGCGCGATCTCCGGTGAATCGAGCGACAGCACTGACGCCGGCCAGCGAGTCGGATCGATATAGCCAGTGATGCTCATCTCCGGGAAGACGACCAGCCGCACGCCCCGCGCCGCCGCTGCCTCAATTGCCGCGCGGTGGCGACCGAGGTTGCCCTCGATGTCACCTTTCTCGCTCCGCAACTGAACGAGCGCGATGGATAGATCAGTCATCATCAGTCCTCATTCGACAGACGGCAACGTCCCGCGAAACTCCGCGCCGCGCTCGCCGTTGGCGGCCGTGAGCTCGCCGCCGTGCGCCCGCAGGATGCGCCGGGCGATCGTCAGGCCGAGGCCGGCCCCGGCGGTGCGACGGTTCCGCGAGCTTTCGGCACGATACAGCGGGCTGAATATGCGCGGCAGGTCTTCGGCGGCGATACCTGGGCCATCATCAATGACAGTGAATTCGATCTTGCCTTCGTCCCGCGCGCAGCGAACTGTCACGCGACCGCCATGCGGTGTGTAGCGCACGGCGTTGTCCAGCAAATTCTCGACCGCGCGCGCCATCAGATGCTCATCGATCTCGGCGACGCAGGTCACATCAGTCAGGTCGAGATCCAGCGCCACCTGCTTCGCCTCAGCCAACGGGCGGAAGCCTTCAACGAACCGCAGCAGCACGTCGCGAACGTCGGCAGGCTTCCGATCCGGTGCCTGATCCAGATACTCCAGCCGCGAATAGTCGAACAGGTCGGCGATCAGGCGCTCCAGCGCATCCGCTTTCTCCTGCGCGACGCCGACGTAGTGCGCCATCTGCTCGGGGCTCCGGGCGACGCCCTGCTGCAGGCCGGACAGGTAGCCGCGCAACGCGAAGAGCGGCGTGCGCAGATCGTGGGCGATGGCCGAGATGAACAGCCGTCGCTCCTGCTCAACCCGCACCTGCTGCTCGACCGACTCACGCAGCCCGCCGCTCATCACCTCGAATGCCGAGTTCACCTCGGCCACCTCACGAACGCGCGATGTTGGCAGCGAGATGTCCAGATCGCCAGCCGCGATCTGCCGCGCCGCGTCGCTCGTGGCCGCCAGCGGTCGCACGACCATGCGCCCCAGCACCCAGGCAATACCGGCAAGAGTAAGGAACAGTGCAGAGAATCCAATCACTGGCAAGAGCCAGGCGCGACTGGAGCTGGGCGGGTCGGACAACGAATAAATGTAGGCGCGCTGTTGCAGTGCGTCGCCGGGCAAGACCAGCTCGCGAGCCAGACGCGCATCCGAATCGCCCGCCCACCAGTTGCGCGGACCCGGTGCAGCCGCATTCGTTCCCGCCAACGGATCGGCAGTGCTGCGGAAGATCTCGGCACCATCCTCATACAGCACGAACTCGACACCCTGGGCGCGGAGCGTGTCAGTCACGCTCACCTGCCAGGCTGGATCGTTCCAGCTCGCCGCGCCGCTTGTCAGCAGACGTGCTGCATCATTTCCGGACTGCGCTGGACGCCAGACGAGGGCGGCTGCCATTGTCGCAGTGAGTGCAAACGGCACCACAAACGTCATGACGAGCGCCACGATGAGCCAGCGCCGCAGCGGCAGCGTTCCGCTCATCCGCGCCGATGCCCTTCGAAGCGATATCCGACGCCCCAGACCGTGGCGATATAGGTCGGTCTGGCCGGGTCCGGCTCGATCTTCTCGCGCAGACGCCCGATGTGGACGGTCAGCGAATGGCGGTCGCCGTAGTCACCCCACAGCCGCTCGTAGATCTGCTCGCGGGTGAGCACCTGCCGTGGCCGCTCGGCCAGCAACAGCAGCAGATCGAACTCGCGCGGCGTCAGCGAGATGATTTCGCCGGCCACCCGCACCTCTCGCGCACGCGGATCAATCGTCAGCCGTCCAAAGTCGAGTACGGTTGATACAGCCGCCTCGCCGCGACCCGCCCGCCGGAGCACCGCGCCGACTCGGGCGACTACCTCTGCCGCCGTTGCCGACTTCACGATGTAGTCGTCGGCACCGAGGCCCAGGCCACGCAGCTTATCGCTGTCTTCCTGCCGAGCGCTCAGGATCAGCACCGGCAAATCACCTCGCTCGCGAATCCGGCGTACCACGTCGAATCCGGACATGCCCGGCATCATGATGTCCAGTAGCACGCAATCGACCGACGCTTCATCCAGGATTTCGAGCGCACGCTCGCCCCGCTCGGCTGTGAGGACTGCGTAGCCCTCGACCTCCAGGAAGTCACGCATGAGCGCGACGATATCCGGATCGTCGTCAACGACCAGCACCGTCGTGTGTTCGCTCATGTCCACTCCTCGCATCCGTCACCTACCGACCGTGCGCCAATCTTGCCAGCCGCCATTGCGCCATACGAGCGTTGCGCAAGCCCGCTGCCGAAGTCGTGAGCCGATGTTGATCATTCGTTGAGATTCGCGGAACCGGCGGTTGACCTTTGCTCCCTATCGTCAGGAACAGCGGACGAAACCGGTCGTCTGCGGGAACCGACGAAGGGGACGCATCCATGCTGAATCAGCTCTCCACCTCGGTCGTCCTGCTCCATGCAGACGGCTGGGGACATAGCGAACCGTGGTTCTGGGTCTGGAGGTTAGGCATGTTCGTATTCTGGATCTTCTTCATCTTTCTGTTCTTCTGGTGCTTCCGGCGCTGGGGCTGGGGCTGGCGACACGAGATCTCCGGTACCGAGCGCGCCAAAGGCATCCTGGCCGAGCGCTTCGCACGCGGTGAGATCAGCGTCGAGGAGTACCACCAGCGACTCGATCAGCTGAAGTAATGCAATCGCACCAACTCGACGAAAGGCCGCTCATGGACAGCACGTACGCAATCGAGACACATGACCTGACAAAGCGCTATGCCGACGGAACGCTCGGCGTCAACGGCCTCTCGCTCAGCGTCAGACAAGGAGAGATCTACGGCTTCCTTGGACCCAACGGTTCCGGGAAAACGACAACACTCCGGATGCGGCTCGGTCGGGCGAAGCCGACAGCCGGCACAGCAACAGTCCTCGGAGCCACTCCCGGCTCGTCAGCGAGCCTCGCCCGCATCGGTGCGATCATCGAGACGCCCGCCTTCTACCCATACCTGTCAGGGCGTGACAACCTGCGCGTCCTGGCGGGCTACACCGGATCCGACGAACGGCGTATCGAAGACGTCCTGACGACCGTCGATCTGGCGTCTCGTGGCAAGGACAAGTTCCAGTCGTACTCGCTTGGCATGAAGCAGCGGCTCGGTGTCGCAGCAGCCTTGCTGAAGGACCCCGCACTGCTCATCCTCGACGAGCCGACGAACGGACTCGACCCGGCCGGCATGGCCGACATGCGCGATCTCATCCGCGCGCTGTGTCGCGAAGGTCGCACCGTCCTGATCTCCAGTCACCTGATGGGTGAGATCGAGCAGGTCTGCGACCGTGTCGGTGTCATTCTCCGCGGTCGGCTCGTCGCCGAAGGCAGCGTCAATGAGCTACGGGATCGCGATCGACTAATCGTATGCGCTGAGCCGATTGAACAGGCTCGCCGCCTCATCGCAACCGTCTGCGGTGTTGAGGATGTCACGGTCATCAATAACAGGATCCACGTCGACGGCGACCCGGCTTCCGCCAGTGACATCGCGCGGAAACTGGTTCTCGCCGGCATCAACCTGCACGAACTGCGCATCGAACGCGCCTCGCTGGAGGACATCTTCCTTCAGTTGACGCGCGACGAGGAGATTGCTGCATGATGAACGAAATACGTGTTGAGCTACTCGTTCTGCGCAAGCGCACGGCAACATGGGTGCTGCTGGGTGTCTGGACGTTGCTGGCAATGATCTTTGCCTACATCGTCCCCTACATGCTCAGTCGCACGTCGACAACGATGGCGGACACAGCAGCGCTTCGTCAGCTCATGCCCGACCGGATACCCAGCAATCTCATCGACGGATTCCCGTTCTATGGTGGAGCATTCGCGATCATGCTCGGCGTCCTCGCCATCGGCAGCGACTATGGTTGGGGCACGCTGAAGACGCTCTTCACCCAGGGACCGAGCCGCTTGCGTGTCTTCGGTGCAAAGGTGATCGCGATTGCCATCACGCTGGTTCCGTTCGTCATCCTGCCCTTTGTGCTCGGCGGCATGAGCAGCGTCATCATCGCGCTCCTCGAAAACAGCCCGATCATCGGCCCTTCAGCCATCTCGCTGGTTGAAGCCGTGCTCGCCAGCCTGCTTATCATGCTCGCCTGGGCGGCATTCGGCATCGTGCTGGCCGTCCTCTCGCGTGGCACATCCCTGGCGATCGGCGTCGGCATCCTCTACACGCTGGCACTTGAGGGCCTGTTGAGCTTAATGGCAGGGTCTGTCAGCCTGCTCGAACCACTGGTGAAGCTCTTCGTCCGCACCAACGCCTATTCGCTCATCAAGCCATTGGGCGCAGCCAGCGCCGACGGTGCCTCCAGCGGCGGCCCCGGCGCGTTCGACGGCCCGTTCGTCTCAACCACGCAGGCGCTGATCATGCTGGCTGTGTATGTGGTCGTGTTTGTGGGTGTGTCGGCGGTGGCGCTGCGGCGGCGGGATGTGGCGTGAGCGCCGACTACGGTTCTTCCAGCGAGTCCCGCAGAATGTCGAAGTACTCCAGGGCGAGGCCGGTGCCGACGGCAACGGCGGAGAGGGGGTCATCGGCGACGTAGCAGGGGACGCCGGTGACTTCGGTGAGCAGGTCGTTGAGGTGGCGCAGGAGCGCGCCGCCTCCGGTGAGGATCATGCCTTTGTCGATGATGTCGGACGATAGCTCGGGCGGCGTGCGCTCAAGCACATCGCGTACCGCGCCGATGATCGACTCCAGCGGTTCGGTGATCGCTTCGACGACTTCGTTGGAATGCACGCGAATCGTCCGGGGCAGGCCGGCGACCTCGTCGCGGCCGCGCACGTCCATCGCCTCATCCTCTTCGAGCGGCATGGCCGAGCCAATGGCGATCTTGACCTCTTCAGCCGTCCGCTCGCCAATCCGCAGGTTGTACTTGCGCTTGATGAAATTGGCGATAGCTTCGTCGAACTTGTTGCCCCCAACGCGGATCGAGTTCGCGACGACGATGCCGTTGAGCGAGATGACGGCGACCTCGGTCGTCCCACCGCCGATGTCGATCACCAGGTTGCCGCTCGGATCAGCGACCGGCACACGCGCGCCGATGGCTGCAGCCAGCGGCTCGGAAATGAGGTAGGCGCGGCGTGCTCCTGCGGCCAGCGCTGCGTCGCGGACGGCCCGGCGCTCGACGCCGGTGACGCCAGCCGGCACGCAGATCATCACATCCGGGCGCGTCAGCGAGAACCGTCCGACGGCCTTGTTGATGAAATAGCGCAACATCTCCTGGGTGACGACGTAATCGGCGATGACGCCGTCGCGCATCGGGCGAACGACCTCGATCGTCTCACGCGGTTCACGGCCAAGCATGTTGCGCGCCTCAAGGCCGACTGCCTTCACCTTTCCGTCGCGCGCCGAAATCGCCACCACCGACGGTTCGTTGATGACAATGCCTCGACCGCGCAGAAAGACCAGGACATTGGCAGTGCCGAGGTCGATTCCCAGCTGCTTCGCCAAGAGAGCTCCCAGAGTTTGATGACGCGTGTTGCGACATACGCATGTACGGACACCCCGCCTCGGGCGTCCGTACATGTCGATTCTATCATATGGTTGCGTGATTCTTTACCTGCGTACGTACGCAAGCGAACGATGGTGCGTCAGGAGCTTGGCGCTGTTTACGAGCGCTCTCGCCAGACCGCGACGAGCCAGATGACGCCGAACGCCAGCGAAACAGCACCGCCGACGTAGCCCCAGCTCCCGGCCTGATCCGGGATGCTAATCGCGGCAACGCCCACATACAGATAGATCAATCCGACGATGACACCGAGCGACTGCCACCCACCACGCTTTGACGAGACCAGCAGGCCGCCGATCACGAGCGTGATCGACATGATGATTTCCGCGCCCCAGCGGGTTGGATCGGCAGCGCCCTCAAAGGCCGGGGAGTCGTACGCGTGCGTCAGCGCACGGACGACAGCCGGTGACATCGCCACGGCGGCCAGCGCCGTCAGGCCGAGCAACAGTCGGCTGGCACCGGGACGCGGGAGACGTAGCACCGCGCGGCGGTCCGGGTAAGCCGCGAACAGGATGCTGAAGACAACCGCCACCATCGGGAGAAAGCCGAGGCCATTGTTGGGATCGATGATGGTGTAGACCAACCCCAGCGTCAGGAATCCGAGCATGTACATCTGCAGCAACATCGGTTTGCGCGCCGGTTGCCAGACGAGCGCCAGCATGCTGCCGGAAAAGAGCATACCGACCGTCGCCCCGTGAGCAGCGTAGTGCCAGAGGTTGGCTTCCGGTTGCGGATCGTAATCGACGTGGAGGCTCCAGGGAGCAATCGCTTCGCGAACGCCATCCAGCAGCGCGAAGCCAACGAGCGCAACCAGGCCGGCCAGGATCGGGAAGATGACACGCCGCTTCCCGCCCGCCACGACCGCCGCGGACTGCGCGGCGACAACTGTCGACATCGAGAGTTCCCTTCTGCAGCATTGCACAATTGCCAAGCCGCATTGCCCGGCAACGTCCGAGAACGTACGATAGCGACGGCGCTTCCCCGGTGGCATCCCAGAAAGCAGTGAGATCAGCATCACACTATGCGACTGACCAGATCCCAGACAGACGCGCAAGCGCGTATCAACCACCTCGCGCATCAGGGACTCGCGCCGATTCCACTCGCGACAGGTATCGGCGCGGCACTTGGGCAGGCGATCCCGAACGATGGCTACCGGATCTTCGGGACCGACCCGGCAACGCTGCTGATTAATCGCCTGCTGGCGGCGACCGACACCGACGACTGGGCGCGGCGCGAGTGGCTCAATGAGGTCTACCTGCGCGCCGACCCGTTGCCTTATGTCGAATTGCCAACGCTGATGCGTCTACGCCTGCCGGTCGTCGCCAGCCATGCCCGACAGGTGGATTGCTGGGGATTCCCGGCCGACATCCTGGCGACGGTCAGCGCCGACGACCACGAACGCGCCTACTTCGAGCTCGGATCGCCGCA